>NZ_JAEQBS010000039.1:0-648 GCF_017846535.1 Campylobacter sp. JH32 | reverse complement strand
AGCATAGTCTAAAAATTTAGTGATTAAGTCTAATTTAGCTTCTTGTGTTTTAATGTTTTTACTCATTTGTTATTCCAAAAATCTAAATCTCAAATTATCTTTCTAATTTTTTATCTAACATCTTCACAATCTAATATTTCCTCATATTCAAAATGAAACCCAGCACCCTCATCGCCTCTTAAAAATATATTATAATTATAATACAAATATCGTTTAAATTCTTGATACTTAATGTTATTTTTATCATCAATATACCAAGCTTCTATTTCTTTTTCTTTTACTTTTCCTATTCCAAGTTTAATTTCGCGTGATTTAGTTTCTATTTCTTTCCAATTTGAAGGTTGAATTTCCAAATTCAATTTTTCATTATAAAAATATTTTATACCATTATTTTTAATTCTAATATTAGAATTATTCATCATAGCTTGAATAAATTGTTTTTTTAAATCCAAATAATCTTTATTAAACACTATCATTTTATTACTATTATCTTTACACAAGCTCTTAAACTCATAATACTGCGGATCCATATATTTATAAGAACATCCTCCTACTAAGAATAATAAAAGATATACAGGTAAAAGAAACAAAGTAAATTTTTTAAATATTGTTTTAAAATTTATAGTTTTTGTTTTATTTTTTAATTTA
>NZ_JAEQBS010000038.1:0-649 GCF_017846535.1 Campylobacter sp. JH32 | reverse complement strand
ATGAAGTCAAAAAACAATTAAATTTCATTGATTTTCATAATAAACTTAATACCTTTGAAAATCCTACAAAAACAATATCTCAAAAAGATATAACAAGATAATTCATCATATTAAAATAAAAAATAATTATTTCTTATAATTATTTTGTGAAATATTATATAATAATATTATTATTTAAAATTAATTTTATTATATATTAATAAATATTAGTATATTATAGTTACTATAAATATATATAAAATTATAGAAAAAAGAACTTTTATGCAAAATTTAATTAAACTAGCTTTATTAAGTGTAGTTACTGCTTGTGTTTTTTCTGCTTGCTCTTCAGAGCCAAAAAAGTATGTAATACTATGAAGATCCAAAAAATGCTACAGAGTTAGAATCTAAAATCAAAGAATGTGCAAATGCTTCAAGTTATTCTAAATCATTTAATTACAAACCACAAGTAAGTACAAAAGAACTTATGGAACAAGCTAGAGAAAATATAAATGAATGATCTTTTTCAAACCCTGGGTGAAAGCATAACAATAAATCATTGATGCTATAAGACAAATAGTCACAAATAATAAGGTTGTTTGAAAGTAAATACTATTATATATTACTAATTTTTAATATATAATAGTTATTTTTAGTAATTAATATTATA
>NZ_JAEQBS010000037.1:0-691 GCF_017846535.1 Campylobacter sp. JH32 | reverse complement strand
CAAGATTTAGCCTTTGATGAAGAAGGAAATTCACACTCAAAAGGTTTTGATTTTGGAGAGAAATTTAGCGGTGAAGAAAATATAGATAAACTTAAAGTCCCTGCCTATGGAGGCAAAGGAGAAGTTTTAACCCATATAACTTGGAATGATTATCGTATAAAACTTGAATATCTTTTTGCTTGCAATGATCAAAAGGCTAAATTTTACAATGCTACTGAAGGTGGAGCAAGGATTAATTTTACTGAAGAACTTTCCTTTAAAGAATGTTGTGAAAAACTCCTTACAAAAGAAAAACCTAAATTTGAACTTCCAAAAAGTTTAACTAAAAATAGAAGTGATAAACTCCTAGTTAAATTCAAAGAAAAAATACAAAAAGATCAAGAAAATGCTAAAAGATTTTTAAATGATGCTTTAGCTTTAAAACAAATTTTAGAAAATATACTCAGTAAAGATTTTCTTTTGCCTTTAGAATTTTTAGAAAAAGTCTATCAAAACATAGAAAATTTTAATCACTCTTTAGATACAGATGAGTTTATACAGGATGAAGTTTTAAGAGGAGCTTTTGCTTATCGTGGAAAAATGATTGCTGATGTATTAAAACTTCATATACAAGATAAAACGCATTTCATCACAGCTTATATTAAAGCTTACCATGAATGGTTGCTTTATTTTATAGAAAAACTAGAGCAAA
>NZ_JAEQBS010000036.1:0-746 GCF_017846535.1 Campylobacter sp. JH32 | reverse complement strand
GGTAATCTTACTGCAAGAATTACAGCTAATCCTAGAAATCCACAATTAATAGAACTTAAAAATGTTCTAAATAGACTTTTAGATGTTTTACAAACTAAAGTAGGATCAGATATGAATGCTATTCATAAGATCTTTGAAGAATATAAGTCTTTAGACTTTAGAAATAAACTTGATAATGCTAATGGTAGTGTTGAAGTTACTACTAATGCTTTAGGGGATGAAATCGTTAAGATGTTAAAACAAAGTTCTGACTTTGCTAATCACTTAGCCAGTGAAAGTTCTAAACTTCAAAGTGCAGTTCAAAACCTTACTTCATCTTCTAATTCTCAAGCAGCTTCTTTAGAAGAAACTGCAGCTGCTTTAGAAGAGATTACTTCTTCTATGCAAAATGTTTCAGTTAAAACCAGTGATGTTATCACTCAATCTGAAGAGATTAAGAATGTTACAGGTATTATTGGAGATATTGCAGATCAAATCAATCTTCTAGCATTAAATGCTGCTATTGAAGCTGCAAGAGCAGGAGAACATGGTAGAGGCTTTGCCGTTGTTGCTGATGAAGTTAGAAAGTTAGCTGAGAGAACTCAAAAGTCTTTATCTGAAATAGAAGCTAATACTAATTTATTGGTTCAATCTATCAATGATATGGCAGAATCTATTAAAGAGCAAACTGCAGGTATTACTCAAATCAATGAGAGTGTAGCTCAAATTGATCAAACCACTAAGGATAATGTAGAGATTGCTAATGA
>NZ_JAEQBS010000035.1:0-863 GCF_017846535.1 Campylobacter sp. JH32 | reverse complement strand
CTTTAGGAGAAAAATAATAACTAGGTGTATCTTGTTTTATAGTATTATCTTGATCTAATTCTCCAAAGTAAAAAGGATTGTTAGGAAGTTCATTTGAGCCTGTAAGGAGAGTGGAGTTTAGGAAGATATAAGCTTGATAGTTTTGAAGTTCTTCAAAAGTAAAATCTGTCGTTGCTTCTAATTTATAAAGTTCATCATAAATACTTTGACAATCAATGATGCTTTTATTTTCACAAAACAAATAAATACTTTTTTTATCTTTATGAATAGAATATAAAAAGTCTTTACCTATCATAATTTTCCTAAATAATACCTATTTTAGCTTTTCCATTAAAATACAAAGCTTGTGATATTTTACAAACTCCACCTAAATATTGCTCATCCCAAATTTGATCTTTTATTTTATAACTTTTTGAATTATATCCATATATTTTTGTTATATTATTAATATTTTCAAGACATTTCATATCTTTATAAATCACAATAAAAATTCTAAATTCCCCAATGGCAATTTTATGAGCTAAATTTTCTTGATTATTAACAAAGGAGCAATCTTTTCTGTATCTATTAAAATCATTTTTATCAAGAATTAAAATATATTTTTCTTTTTCATGTGCCTTTAAAATAAAATCTATGATTTTTGTTTGACTAATGGTAGGAACTTTGTAGTTTGTATAATAATTATCTCCAAGCTCTTCTAAAATACCATTTGTTTCTTGCATTATGGTGGCTATTAATGAAAGAAAGTATTCAAAATGATTGATTTTTTCTGGAGAACTTCTAAAAAGTCCAAGAAGTCCATTTTTAAGAGCGAAATTTTTATTATTAATAGCATTATTTTTTAACACAAAAGTTTCTGTATA
>NZ_JAEQBS010000034.1:0-886 GCF_017846535.1 Campylobacter sp. JH32 | reverse complement strand
GCATAACAATAAATCATTGATGCTATAAGACAAATAGTCACAAATAATAAGGTTGTTTGAAAGTAAATACTATTATATATTACTAATTTTTAATATATAATAGTTATTTTTAGTAATTAATATTATACAATTAATTACTATTTTATAATTCTCTTATTATATATGTAAAATCTTTTTTAATATTCATTAAATTATCAATGCTGCTAGTTAAGATAATTTGAATTTTCTTATCTACAATTATATATCTATCGTGCAAATAATCATATTTTTCGTTAATTTCAGCATCTTTATTCTCTACAACCAACCATTCTTTATATATATTTTTCAAGTTGGAACATAAATTTTTGGGATATTTCATTATATTTTCAATAGGATAAAAAATGTTTAATTTTTTTCTCGGAAAGCATTCTTCAGCAAATTTTATAAATTGCTTCTGATTTTTATTTATAAATTTATCATAAACAAACAAATGATTTGCATTTAAAAATATGGCTTTTAAATGTTCTTTAGCTTTTTTCTATCTTCATTTTTTATAAAACTAGCTGTAAAATTATTTTCTATTTTATCTTCAAAAATATTTACATAAGGAAAATTATATTGTTTCTCAGATAAAATAATTTTATATATAGTATTCTTAGAAAGACATTCTAAATCATCGCTATATTCTAAACTAGTCTTTTGTCCGAGAATAGATTTTAAAGTTTCACTATCATAATATCTTCTCATATATTCTTTTCGTTTTATCTTTAAAATTTTTTATAAATTAAAAAATAAAACAAAAACTATAAATTTTAAAACAATATTTAAAAAATTTACTTTGTTTCTTTTACCTGTATATCTTTTATTATTCTTAGTAGGAGGATGTTCTTATAAATATATGGATCCG
>NZ_JAEQBS010000033.1:0-927 GCF_017846535.1 Campylobacter sp. JH32 | reverse complement strand
TTGCTTTAATTTATCACCAAAAGTAAGTTTATCTGCTTTATAAATATTATTCTTTTCATCTTGCTCTATATTTTCCCAAACATATTGCAACATAGCATAACTAGCATCTGCTATATTAGCATAGTCTAGAAATTTAGTGATTAAGTCTAATTTAGCTTCTTGTGTTTTAATGTTTTTGCTCATTTGTTATTCCAAAGTTTCAACTTGCCAGTCATCTTTCTTAAATTTTTTGTCAATATTCTTACAACTTAATACTTCCATATATCTAAAATATAATCCAGCACCCTCATCACCTTTTAAGAATATACCATAATTATCATAAAAATATGTATTAATACGATAATACACTACTTGGTTTTCATTTTTTCTTTCAAATCTAGTTTCCACTATCCTATCTTTTATTTGCTTACTTTTAGGTGTCACTATTATATTCGTTTTATTCTTTATAGATTCATCCTCAATCAACACTTTTCCCAAATTAAAATAACACAACTTCTTAAACTCATAATACTGCGGATCCATATATTTATAAGAACATCCTCCTACTAAGAATAATAAAAGATATGCAGGTAAAAGAAACAAAGTAAATTTTTTAAATATTGTTTTAAAATTTATAGTTTTTGTTTTATTTTTTAATTTACAAAAAATTTTAAAGATAAAATATAAAATAATAGAAAATATAAAAACAAAAAAGAAAAATATAAGAATAAATATTAAAAGATTAATAAAGAATTCTAGCATTTATTAACTCCTCTTAATTTTCTCTGTTTTTTCATAAGACAATTTGTAGTGTTGGGCTGATGTTTTAAAAGTTTAAATCTATTTACAAAATCAATAGTTCTTTTACTAAATGCATCATTCAATCCTACCCTACTAATATCATTATCCAATGTTATTTCTTTACTATCAAAACAAGTATTTATAAGA
>NZ_JAEQBS010000032.1:0-1106 GCF_017846535.1 Campylobacter sp. JH32 | reverse complement strand
CCCGCCCGTCTTTGCTAAAGGGTAATCAAGGCGGGAAAGCCCTAAAATGGCTTCACACCTATTTCAATAATTGGAGGAGATAAAAATGAGATCAGAAAAGGAAGTTTATGATATTGTTTTGAATTTTGCAAAAACAGACAAACGCATTCGCATGGTTACTTTGGAAGGATCTAGAACAAATACAAATATTCCGCCTGATGATTTTCAGGATTTTGATATTACTTTTTTTGTTACGGATATGGACAGCTTCACAAGTGATGATAAATGGCTAGATATATTTGGTGAAAGGTTGATTCTGCAAAAGCCGGAAGATATGGAATTATTTCCAGCTGTAGAAAAGGGATTTTCATATTTAATGCTGTTTACTGATGATGTTAAGATAGATTTAACTTTGCTGCCGCTGGAACTGATAGACGAGTATTTTACATGGGATAAACTGGTAAAGTTACTGTTGGATAAAGACAACCGTATCGTAAAGCCGCCAATACCAACGGATATAGACTACCACTTGCAGAAGCCTACTCAAAGAATGTTTGACGATTGCTGTAATGAATTTTGGAATACTACAACATATGTAGTAAAGGGCTTATGCCGCAAAGAAATTCTTTTTGCTATTGACCATATGAATGATATAGTACGAAAAGAATTGCTTCGCATGATTTCCTGGCTGATTGGTATCAAACAGGGATTTCATTTCAGTTTGGGAAAAAACTATAAATTTATGAAGCAATATGTCCCAGAGGAATTGTGGGAACGACTTATGTCCACTTATAATATGGATTCCTATCCCCATATGTGGGAATCCTTTGAACAATGTATGGCATTGTTCCGGGAGGTTTCGTCAGAAGTGGCATGCCAGTTGGATTACCAGTATCCACTATATGATGAAAAAATCAGTAATTATGTGATTCGGCAAAAGAAAAAATATGGCATTGAAGATGATAACAAATAAAATTTTTTCAATCGAAAAAATTTATTTTGATTATTCAATTTTGAAAAACTGAATACCTCAAAATCAGAAAGAGCGCGGCCAAGCACTTTGAGGGATTGGCCGCCTTGTCCACCCATCCAGCGGGGCGGCGGGCGGCGGTCAAGGCCGGGTGTAA
>NZ_JAEQBS010000031.1:0-1127 GCF_017846535.1 Campylobacter sp. JH32 | reverse complement strand
TTTTAATATAGATGAAAATTTAAATATCTATGATAAAACCCATAATGTTTTCATGTATGAAAACTTAGAAGAAGAAATAAATTTTTTCTATCAAAGTATTTTAGAAAAAACTCCTAGATATCCTTTTGTATGTATTTATGGTATAGGCAATGCATTACTGATTAAAAAATTAGCTAAACACTATAAACATCTTTTTGTATTTGAAAGTGAAATAGAACTTTTTATCTTAGCTTTAAGTGTGATAGATTTGAGCGAGGAGTTGAAAGTTTATAAGATTGTATTATTTGACTGTGTTGCAAAGGATTTAGAAATTCAAATTGCTATGATTTTTGATCAGCAAAGTATTTTAGAGTATTTAAGTTTATATGAAATGTTTATTAGCTCGCATTATTATCTTAAATACTATGAAACTTCTATTTTATCTTTGAATGAACTTTGTATTAAAAGTGCAAGTGTAGCAATAAGAAATGCAGATATTACATGTTTTTTACCTTTGCTAACACATGGACAGTTTTTACAAAACATCCCCTCTATGCTTGAAAGCATTCCTTTTCAAAGAATCTTAAGTGAAAGAAAAAACAAAATTGATAATGCTATAGTAGTTTCTGCAGGACCAAGCTTAGCTAAACAACTTCCTTTACTTAAAGCTTATCAAGATAAAGCAGTGATCTTTTGTGCTGATGGGGCTTTGAGTATGCTTGAAAAAGAAGGTATAATACCTGATTATGTTACTAATTTAGATTGTAGGGATTTGGCAATGAAATTTTTTCAAAATAAAGAAAATTTAAAACAAAGCATCATTGCTCTTGAGTGTGCCACGCATCCTAATGTCGTGTATAGTTTAAAGGCTGAAAATTGTATGATTATTTTAAGAAATAAAGCTTTATATCAACGCTTTAATCTTAATGACTTTGGCTATATAGATACGGGTACTCATGTAAGTCATTTTTCTTATACTTTAGCTTTAGCTTTAGGATTTAAAAATATTATTATGATAGGACAAGATTTAGCCTTTGATGAAGAAGGAAATTCACACTCAAAAGGTTTTGATTTTGGAGAGAAATTTAGCGGTGAAGAAAATATAGATAAACTTAAAGTCCCTGCCTATGGAGGCAAAGGAGAAGTTT
>NZ_JAEQBS010000030.1:0-1381 GCF_017846535.1 Campylobacter sp. JH32 | reverse complement strand
CAGGGAAACCGTTTAAAATGTCAGAACTGGAACAGGAAGAAAACAGGAGATTCCAAAACGGAACGTTATTTCCCGTTTATCACGGAAGCGCTAAAAACAATCTGGGGACTCGGCAGCTTATAGAAGTGATTGCCAGTAAATTTTATTCATCAACGCCTGAAGGTCAATCTGAACTATGCGGGCAGGTTTTTAAGATTGAATATTCAGAGAAAAGGCGGCGTTTTGTTTATGTGCGTATATATAGCGGAATATTGCATTTGAGGGATGTTATTAGAATATCTGAAAAAGAGAAAATAAAAATCACAGAGATGTATGTTCCGACAAACGGTGAATTATATTCATCCGATACAGCCTGCTCTGGTGATATTGTAATTTTACCAAATGATGTTTTGCAGCTAAACAGTATTTTGGGGAACGAAATACTGTTGCCGCAGAGAAAATTTATTGAAAATCCTCTCCCTATGCTCCAAACAACGATTGCAGTAAAGAAACCTGAACAGCGGGAAATATTGCTTGGGGCACTTACAGAAATTTCAGATGGCGACCCTCTTTTAAAATATTATGTGGATACTACAACGCATGAGATTATACTTTCTTTTTTGGGGAATGTGCAGATGGAAGTCATTTGTGCCATCCTTGAGGAAAAATATCATGTGGAGGCAGAAATAAAAGAGCCTACTGTTATATATATGGAAAGACCGCTTAGAAAAGCAGAATATACCATCCACATAGAAGTCCCGCCAAATCCTTTCTGGGCTTCTGTCGGGTTGTCCATAGGGGGTATCACCTAGATAAAGAGACCACACTAATTCCACGCTGACTTTTGCTCAACCGATACAGCCGGAGGGCTGGATAACAAGAAAAGGCGGTATGCGCCCCGTGGAGGGGTAGCGTACCGCCTTTTCTTGTGGGGGTTTCCAAAGGGGGCAACGCCCCCATTTGGCACACGACTTTGCGAAGCAAAGTGTAGTGTGTTATACGCTCTGTCGGCGTTGTCGTGAAAATGCCGTTGCCGCCGGGGAGGGCAAGGGCATTTGAAGCGGCAAGATTTGAAGCGGCAAGAAAACAGGGCTGTGCTTGCGTGGCGTGGAGCCGCAAGCGCAGGTCTGGTTTCATCAGCAGACAGGGCGTATATGAAAGCCCCCGTCCCTCGTCCTACGCTCCGACTTGTGGACAAAGTGTCCCGAAGTTGTGGCCACACTCCCGGAAAAGTAGCAGGACAGCGGGCAACCGTCAAGGCTGAAATGAACGGGGTTACACCCGGCCTTGACCGCCGCCCGCCGCCCCGCTGGATGGGTGGACAAGGCGGCCAATCCCTCAAAGTGCTTGGCCGCGCTCTTTCTGATTTTGAGGTATTCAGTTTTTCAAAATTGAATAATCA
>NZ_JAEQBS010000002.1:0-247792 GCF_017846535.1 Campylobacter sp. JH32 | reverse complement strand
GGAACAATTCACGAATCATCGGCTCTTTTTGTTTCGTATTTGAAAGAACAAACTCACCAAATAAAAAAAACGATATTCGGGTGGGTTATTTTGTTATACCCTAAATTACCCTCTGAGTAAGCACGACCTTAAAGACTTAAAGGAACGGTGCAACGAGCAGAGCTGGGAACAGGGCTTGCATGTGCCGGAGAAAGGAAAGACATTTGCTGGAGAAGTCCGGGAAGAAACGGTGGCATGGAGCAAAGACACCTACCAGCTTTTGAAACAGGCAGAGCAGGGAAAGGTCAAAAGCTATGTGCAGGATATTGCCCTTGCGGTGCTGGATTGTAAGGAAACAGCGACCAGCCGGGAAACCTTTATCCGGCTGATGAATGAAAGAGGGTACGGGGTGGACTGGCAGGACAGCCACAAGTACATCACATATACCGACTTAGCCAGGGAACAGGCAGGAGAAAAGGCTTGTAAAATCAGGGATAACAAGCTGGAAAAATACTACAATATGGATTTTGGAAAGGAGAGTATGGAGCATGAGTTTGAGAGAAATGCACGAACAGCAGAAGCAGAGCAGTCCAAGAGAGCAGCTTCAAGAGTTAAACCGACAGAGCCGGACAGAGCTGGAAAACAGTCTGCTCAAAGAAGCGTTGGCGATGTCGAGCGAGAACTGCGAGGAATTGATGAAGCAGTCAAATCAAGAACAAGTGAGGGCAGAGCAGAACAGGAAGCTCATCAGCGAGCTGAAGCAGAGCGTAGAGCTGCTGAAGAACAGCAACGAATTGCTTCAAGACGCTATATCGGGCGAGATTGGGAGCCTGAAAGATGAGGTTAAGGAAAACACCGTCCAAGAGGTTAGAAAGGCGTTACAGGCGAATATAGAGGCTATACAGAGGGCTACAAAGCTTCTTGAGAAGCAGTCTGATACACTTACGAGCGTGATGAAGCAGAAGATCCGGGAGCTTGAGGAAAGTAAGAACAGTTTTTTTAGATATGAGGGCTTGAAGTTGTACCTGTTTTGGGGCGGTATGGTCTGCAATATTTTAGTGTTTCTTATGCTGTTGTATGGTATGATTAGTAAGTAAAAAGAAATCGATAAATTAGAATTTGACGGGGAGGTCTCATGAGGACAGAATATAAACACAATCCGCCCATTCCATATAGTCTGCATGATATGCGGGTCAAAAAGATTATAATTCAAGATAAAACAATAGTCCTTGAATTCGAGGACGGATATGAAAAACTTACAGAACCTTTTGAACAGGTCGAGGGAAACATCACAATCGAAGGTGTGGATTTTGATTGTACCTGCGTTATATCCTTGATTTTTTGCCCAAATTTGGATTTTTTTCAAAAAAGCTTGACCTATACCTTTTCCTCTTAAAGTTTCATCTACGACAAAATCACAAATATAAAGACAATGATTATGATAAAGTACATTAAAGGGCATAACTCCACAAGCTGCTTTGAAAGCTCCCTTGTCTTCATATGCAAAAAGTTTATAATGTTGAGTTTTTTTAGCAAGTTGAAATTTTTCTAAAAAATCCTCTAAAGACAGATTATTTCTTAATTGTTTTATTAAGGGATAAATTTTTTCTAAGTCTTCTTTTAAATTAATTTCTCTCACTATCAATCCCTTTAAAATTCAAATATTTCAGGTTTTAATTTTAAAAGCAAGCAAAAAGTCGCTAAAGTAGCTTGTTTTTGCATAAATTCACGGTCGCCACTTAAATAAAGAGTTTCTTGGACGAATGTTCCATCTTTAAACATCGCTCCTATATAAACTGTGCCTGATTTTACCAACCCTTCATCTTGCTCTCCCGTAACACCGCTAATAGCTAGTGCAAAATCAGGTTTTGCGGTCTTAAAGATACCTTTAAGCATAAAATACACACAACGCTCGCTGTATTCGCCTTGATTTTCTAAAATGCTTTCACTAATACCCAACCATTCGTGTTTGATTTTATTAGAATAGCTTACGATAGAACCTTCAAAAATTTCACTCACTCCACTAAATTTTGTAAGAGTGCTTGCGCAAAGTCCGCCTGTGCAGCTTTCTGCAAAAGAAATTTTGATCTTTTTTTCTAAAAGTTTTGAAACGATAAATTGTATAGGATCTTTGCCTAAAAATACTTTTTGTCCAAAAAGATTTTTTACACTCGTTAAAAAACCATCTAGCTTGCCAAAATTAACACAACTTGCTTTAATAAGAGTAAGATTTTCTAATATCTTGCTTGATTTTATACTGACTTCGTAAGACTTGGTTAAGGTATCAAGCAGTAAAACAGCACTCTCATCATCTATGCCTAATAAACAAAAATAAGCAAAATTAGGAAAAATATCTCCAAGCAAAGGAGGAAGTTTTTGTCCTGGATTTGTTTTAATAACATTGATTTTTGAATTGATAAAATCACATATAAAACTATCCTTTTGAAAATAAGCTTTATCGGGGACTAGATTATCCTCTTTTAAGACTAGATTGTCTTCGCTTAGGGTGGCTAAAATTTTTGCTATGGTAGCATAGTGGTTTGGCGTGGTAAAAAGAGTTATGAAATCATAATTGTCTAGTAATTTTTCAAGCAAAAAGGGTAATTCTTTATCGGTTTTATTTTGAAAACGAGTTTCATGAATTTCTTTAAATTTATTTTCATAACTACGATAAATATAATCCTTAAAATTTTCATTCATTATAAGTTCATCACCGATAAGAAAAAGCAAATGTTTCATAATTTTTTCCTTTTTTATAGTAATTATAGCTAAATTTTAAATTATTTTGAGTAGAATTTAAGATTATAAAAACTTCATCTAGGTGGAACAATGGATTATAAAGATACCCTGCTTTTGCCAAATACTACTTTTGCAATGCGCGCTAATTTGGCAGAATTTGAGCCAAAGAGATTTGAAAAATGGTTTAGCAAGAATTACGCTTATGAAAAAATGAAAACAAAACGCAAAGAGGCGAAGAAAGCTTTTACTCTTCATGATGGCCCTCCTTATGCTAATGGACATATCCACATAGGACATGCTTTAAATAAAATCTTAAAAGAAACGATTATCAAAACGCATTATTTTAATGGAGAAAGCATTCGCTTTACTCCAGGTTGGGATTGTCATGGCTTGCCTATAGAACAGCAAGTTGAAATCAAACTTGGAGATAAGAAAAAAAGCTTGAGTAAAAAAGAAATTCGATCATTTTGTAGAGAGCATGCAAACGAATTTGTGAACATCCAAAGAGATGAATTTAAAAGTCTTGGTGTGATTGCGGATTGGGATAAGCCGTATCTTACGATGAAATTTGAATTTGAAGCGGCGATTTACCGCACTTTATGCGAGATTGCTAAAAAAGGTTTGCTTTGCGAGCGTTCTAAACCTGTTTTTTGGAGTTGGGCGGCTAAATCAGCTCTTGCTGAAGCTGAGGTAGAATACGAAGATAAAGAGGATTATTCTATTTTTGTGGCTTTTGACTTAGATGAGCAATCTTGTCAAAAATTGGGCATTTCAAAAGCAAGTGCAGTGATTTGGACTACTACTCCTTGGACTTTGGTGGCAAATCAAGCTATCGCTTTAAATCCAAATGAAAACTATGTTATCACTAAAGAAGGATTGATTTTTGCTAGTGCTTTGCTTGAAAGTATGATAGCTAAAGGTTTGACAAAGGGTGAAATTCAAAAAGAGCTTAATGCAAAAGAGTTTGAAAAATTAGAAGCTATCAATCCTTTAAATTCAAGAAAATCCATCTTGATTATGGGCGAGCATGTTTTAATGGAAGGTGGAAGCGGACTTGTACATACAGCTCCAGGACATGGCGAAGATGATTATTATGCTTGTTTGAAATACGATATAGAAGTGATCATGCCTGTGGATGATGGTGGATGTTATGATGAAACCTTACGCCACAAAGGACTCTTGCCATCTGATTTGCTTGATGAGTTTATAGGACTTCATATCTTCAAGGCTAATGAAAAAATTTTAGAGCTTTTAGGAAATCATCTTCTACAATCTTCTAAATTCATACACTCCTATCCATTTTGTTGGAGAACTCACAAACCTGTGATTTATAGAGCGACTAAGCAATGGTTTATTTTAATGGATGAGCCAAAATTAAAAGGCAAAACTTTAAGAGAATGTGCTAAAGAGCAAATTTTAAAAACAAAATTTTATCCACAAAGTGGAGTAAAAAGAATAGGCTCTATGGTGGAAAATCGTCCTGATTGGTGTATTTCAAGACAAAGGGATTGGGGGACGCCTATAGCTTTCTTTAGAGATAAAAGCACTAAAGAAGTGATTTTTGATGCTGAGCTTTTTGATTTTGTGGCAAATATATTTGAAAAACATGGAGCAGATGCTTGGTGGGAATTTGAAATTAAAGATTTAATACCACAAAATTCAAAATACAATGCAGACAATTTAGAAAAAGTTTATGATATTTTAGATGTTTGGTTTGATAGTGGAAGTACTTGGAATGCAGTTTTAAATAGCGGAATTTACGATGCAGGAGAGAAAAGAGCAAGTATGTATCTAGAAGGAAGCGATCAGCATAGAGGTTGGTTTCAAAGCTCTTTGCTTGTAGGAACAGCTATCAATGAATTTGCTCCTTATGAAAGTATCTTAACCCATGGCTTTACCACGGATGAAAAAGGGCAAAAAATGTCAAAATCCAAAGGTAATGTTATAGCTCCTGAGTATGTAGCTAAAACTTATGGGGTGGAAATTTTAAGACTTTGGATACTTTTGAGTGATTATTCTACTGATTTAAAAATTTCAGACAATATCTTAAAACAAGTAGGCGAGCAATACCGAAAAATAAGAAATACCATAAGATTTTTACTTGCAAATACTAATGACTTGGAAAATTTAGAAGTAGAGGAATTTAGCTTTATAGATAAATGGATACTGACTCGTGCTACACGCGTATTTAAAAGTGCTAAAGAAAATTTCTTAGCCTATGAATTTGCAAAAGGTTTTAATGTGCTTTTAAATTTCTTAAGCGCTGATTTAAGTGGAATTTATCTTGACATAAGCAAAGACAGGCTGTATTGTGATGCTAAAAATAGCAAGCGCAGAAAATCCGCACAAGTGGCAATGGCTTTAATCGCTAGAGAACTTTTAAATTTATTAGCTCCAAATTTAACCTATAGTGTAGATGAGGCTTTAGAGCATGCTAATAGCTTGATAAAAGGCGATGCTAAGGATGTATTTGATTTGAGCTTGGAAGAAAAATTTGAATATGATTTTAATATAGATGATGAATTTTTATTGAGCGTGCGTGAGAAATTCTTTGAAAATATCGATATACTAAAAAAAGACAAAGTGATCAAATCAACATTAGAACTCAATCTTGACACAAATTCAAAACTTTTAAATTCTATACCTAAAGATGAATTAAATGATTGGTTTATGGTAAGTTTTGATGAAAATTTACAGGGTGAAGTTTTGTGTGAATTTGAAGTGGAGAATGAGAGCTTTAGGATTATGAAAGCTACGCTTTGCAAATGTCCTAGATGTTGGAAAGTAGAAAGCGCTAAAGAGGATGAGCCTTGCATGCGTTGCGCTGAGGTTTTAAAACATGCTTGATAATCCTATCCCCAATTCCATTATTATCGCTACTATAGCAATCACCGCTATTTTTTGTGCAGTGGCGGTTGTTTTTATTAAAAATTTGGCAAAGAAACAAAAGGAAAAAGAATGATAACCTTAAAAGAAGCTTTGAAATACTCTAAAGAAGAGCTTGAAAATCTAAAAAAAGAACTCAATGATAAGGCTAAGAAAGAAAATAAAATAGGTGCTTATATAGAGCAATTCTTAGGTAAAGACTTAAGCGATGGGGGTGAAGGTATACCTATAGCGATTAAAGATAATATCAGTGTAAAAGACTGGGAATTAACTTGCGCAAGTAAAATTTTACAAGGATATGTAGCTCCTTATGATGCTACTGCTATTAAAAATTTAAGATCTAAAGGTTTTAGTCCTTATGGACGGACTAATATGGATGAATTTGCCATGGGAAGCTCAAGTACAACTTCATTTTATGGAAAAACCCTAAATCCTTTAAATTTCGCTCGAGTTCCAGGTGGTTCAAGTGGTGGTAGTGCTGCTGCCGTAGCAGGTGGTTTGGCTTTGGCTAGTTTGGGTAGCGATACGGGTGGTTCAGTGCGTCAGCCAGCTGCTTTTTGTGGTTGTGTGGGGTTTAAGCCTAGCTATGGAAGAGTGAGTCGATATGGGCTTGCTTCTTATTCTTCAAGCCTTGATCAAATAGGCGTTTTAACGCAAAATGTAGAAGATGCAGCTATTCTTTATGATGCCATTGCAGGTTATGATAAGATGGATAGCACAAGTGCGAAAGTAGATTTTACCCCTACTGCTCCTAATTTAAATGCAGAGAAAAAATTAAGAATTGCTGTGATAGAAAATTATGTCAACGAAGCAAGCGCTGAAGTAAAAGCCGCGCTTTTAAAAAGTATAGAGATGTTAAAAGCAAATGGACATGAAATTGTTTATAAAAATATGCTTGATTCTAAGTTTGATATCGCAGCGTATTATATCATCGCAACAGCTGAAGCGAGTGCAAATTTAAGTCGTTATGATGGGGTGCGTTATGGAAAACGCTCGCAAAATACAGAAAATCTTAAAGATATGTATATTAATACTCGTAGCGAAGGTTTTGGTGAAGAGGTAAAAAGAAGAATTTTACTAGGAACCTTTGTTTTAAGCAGTGGTTATTATGATGCTTATTATATAAAAGCACAAAAAGCTAGGGCTTTTATCAAGGCAAAATATGAAGAAATATTACAAGATTGTGATCTTATTTTTATGCCTGTAACTCCTACAACGGCTTTTAAATTTGATACTCAAAAAAGCCCTATGCAAACTTATTTAGAAGATGTTTATACTATCTCTGTAAATTTAGCAGGACTTGGGGGTATTAGTGTGCCTGTGGGCGAGGATAAAGAAGGGCTTAATATCTCAGCCCAGCTTATTTGCAAGGCTTATGATGAGCAAACCTTGCTAGATGGAGCTTTAAGTTTAGAAAAAATTATAAAGGAAAATAAATGAATATAATTAAGCGCGCTTTGACTTTTGAGGATGTACTTTTACGCCCTTGCTACTCTGAGGTTTTACCTAAACAGGTAAAAATTCACACCAAACTTACTAAAAACATCACTTTAAACATGCCTTTAATCTCTGCTGCTATGGATACAGTGACAGAGCATAGGGCTGCTATCATGATGGCAAGACTTGGCGGACTTGGTGTAATTCATAAAAATATGGATATAGCTTCTCAGGTGAGAGAAGTTAAAAGAGTGAAAAAAAGTGAAAGCGGGGTGATCATAGATCCTATTTTTGTAGGTCCTAAAGCAAGTGTAGCAGAGGCTTTGGAAATCATGGCAGAGTATAGAATTTCAGGAGTTCCTGTGATAGATAGCGATAGAAAGCTCATAGGCATTCTTACTAATCGCGATTTGAGATTTGAAAATGATTATTCAAATTTGGTTGAAAATGTAATGACTAAGGCTCCTTTGATCACAGCTCCTAAAGGGTGCACTTTAGATGATGCAGAGAAAATTTTTAGCAAAAACAAAGTAGAAAAACTTCCTATAGTTGATGAACAAGGACGCTTAGAAGGACTTATCACCATAAAAGATCTTAAAAAACGCAAAGAATATCCAGATGCAAATAAAGATAGTTTTGGAAGATTGCGCGTAGCGGCTGCGATTGGAGTAGAGCAAATGGATCGAGTAGATGCTTTGGTAGAAGCTGGAGTAGATGCTGTAGTTCTTGATTCAGCGCATGGGCATTCTAAAGGTATCATTGATACAGTAAAAAGCGTTAAAGAAAAATATCCAAATTTAGATTTAATCGCGGGCAATATCGCTACCGCAGCTGCTGCAAAAGCACTTTGTGAAGCAGGCGCTGATGCTGTTAAAGTGGGTATTGGCCCAGGAAGTATTTGTACTACGCGTATCGTTTCAGGAGTAGGTGTGCCACAAATTTCAGCCATTGATGAATGTGCTATGGAGGCTAAAAAATATGGTGTTCCTGTGATCGCTGATGGAGGGATTAAGTATTCAGGTGATATTGCAAAGGCTTTGGCAGCGGGTGCGAGTTCGATCATGATAGGTTCTCTTTTGGCAGGTACTGATGAGAGCCCGGGTGAGCTCTTTACCTATCAAGGAAGACAATACAAATCCTACCGTGGCATGGGATCGATAGGGGCTATGCAAAAAGGAAGTTCAGATAGATATTTTCAGCAAGGTACTGCTCAAGATAAACTCGTTCCTGAAGGTATAGAAGGGCGTGTTCCTTATGTGGGAAGTATAAGAAGCGTGGTGCATCAACTTTTAGGAGGACTTCGCTCTTCTATGGGTTATGTGGGTGCTAAAGATATAGAAGATTTTCAAGCAAGGGCTGAATTTGTTGAAATCACAAGTGCGGGACTTAAAGAAAGCCATGTTCACGATGTAACGATAACTCATGAAGCACCAAATTATAAGGTAAATCAATGAGTTTTGAAGAAAACTTAAAAAATGCAAACGAATCCTTAGAAAAGCTCAATGATAAAGAATTAAGCTTAGATGAAAGTGTGAAAATTTATAAAGAAGGATTAAAAAGTATTGAAAAAGCAAGGCTTGCTCTTGAAAAAGCAAGGCTTGAAGTGGAGCATATCGATGAGTAAGATTGCTGCTTTGCAGTTTCCGACTTTAGCATTGAGCGAATCAAGGCTTGATTATTATCTAAAAGCTTCTAAGGATAGTGGAGCAAATTTAGTCGTTTTGGGCGAATATGTGCTTAATAGTTTTTTTACAGAGCTTTTGGCTATGCCAAAGTCTATGATTAAAGAGCAAAGCGAAGCTAAAAAAGAAAGCTTGATTAGGCTTGCTAAAAAACATGAGCTTGAAATCATCGCTCCTTATATCAGTGTAGAAACTAAGGGATATAAAAAGCTTTGTTTAAAGGTCGCTCCTAACCATATCAAAACCTATGAACAGCAAGTTTTAATGCCTTATAATCACTGGAATGAGGAAAAATTTTTTAGCAATAAAATCAATAAGGGCAACTTAAAACTTTTTACTTTTAATCACGATAAATTAAAATGCGCTTTGCTTTTTGGCTTTGAAGTACATTTTGATATTTTTTGGCAACAAATTATGGCCAAAAAGATTGATTTAGTTATCGTTCCTAGTGCTTGCACCTTTGAAAGCAAACAAAGATGGGAAGAGCTTTTAAAAACAAGAGCTTTTTTAAATTCTACAAATATCTTAAGGGTAAATCGCATAGGCACTACAAAAGATGAATGGAGCTTTTATGGCGATAGTATGCTTATCAATGCTTTTGGAGAGATAGAAAGCAGACTGGGCTCTGAAGAAGAAATGCTTATCGTAGAACCTAAAAAAGCAGATGAAGCTAGAAAAATTTGGGCTTTTGATAAGATAGTTAAAAACTTTTAAGACTAATTTTATTAGATATATAAAAATTTTTTACATAATGTGATTTTATTTTAAAGGATAATAATGAGAAAGATTTTATTGCAAATTTTTTCTTTTAGTTTTATTTTTATGGGAATTTTTGCTTTGGTTAGGTCTTTAATGGTAAAAAATTTAACCAATGAAAGTGAAAATAGCCTAATGGTGTATATGTATGGATTAGGCCATGATATGAGAACTTTTAGTGCTATTTTTTTACCTTTATTTTTGTGCGGTTTATTTTCTTATATAGGTTTAGCCTTTAAAAATAGAAAATATAATATCATGGGGGGGGGTAATCTCTAAATTTTATTTCTACCTTTCTAGTCTTTATATAGCTTTTATATCTTTTATTGTTTTAATTTCTACTTTTATACATTATTATTATTTTCAACTCTATGCGAGTAAAATTGATATTTTTATTTTTGGTTTAAAAGATGACGATACTAAAGCTATACTATCTATAGTCTTTTCTGATTATCCTATTATAAGAATGCTTCTTTTGGCTGTGATTTTTAGTATATTTTGCATTTGGATCAATATTAAAATTCTTAATTTAAAATTAAAAGAAATACAAATAAAGCCAATATTTTTTATCTTTTTAAATATTTTACTAATCTATGCTTATGTTGTGGCATTGCGAGGACATTTTACTTACAATGCCTTAAGGGTTTCAAGCTATGAATTTAGCACTATAAAGGCTTTTAATGAAATTTCAACAAATCCTTTGATGGCTTTTTCTTGGGCATATAAAGAGTACAAAAATCAACAAGAATTTAAAAGTGTAGATACAAAACAGCTTAATCAATTAGAGGAAAAACTTTTTCCTATGTTTGACACTACTTTACCACATCAAAATCATGCCAAAAATCACATTTATGTTAATATCATGGAAAGTTTTGGTTTAAATTTGGCGGAGTTTAGCACTAAAAAAATTGATCTTTTTGGAAACTTAAAAAAACATTTTGAGCAAGATATTGTTTTTACTAGGTTTTTATCTAGTGCAAATAATACTATAGAAAGCCTTAATCGTTTGATTTTTTTAAGCCCAAATACTATTTCAAATGGTTTATATCAAAAAGAAGAGTTGGCCTTCACACCTTTGCAAATTTACAAAAACGCAGGATATAGAATAATATTTGTTTATAGTGGTAATGCTTCTTGGTATAATCTTGGAAATTATTTTAAAAATCAAGGTGCGGATCAAATCATAGATGAAAATACACTTATGCAAGATTTTCCACAAGCTAAAGAAACAAAACATAAATATGGCATAGCTGATGAGTTTATGTATAAAAAAATATATTCTATTTTTGAAAATGCTAAAAGTCCCACGCTTGTCATCTCTCTTAGTATTTCCACTCATAGGCCTTATATACACAAAAGTAAAAAACAGCTTATTGATACAGAAAATCTAGATGAAAAAATATTAAATCAATTTATTATTGATAATTCCACAGAAGCTTTAAATACTTATGCGTACGCAAATGATGAATTTGGAATGTTTTTAGATCGCATAAAAGAAAGTAAATTTAAGGAAAATATTATTATTGCTGCTACAGGCGATCACAGGTTTAGAGATATTAAGATGGATATAAACTCTCAAAAAGCTTTTGCTTATAGTGTGCCTTTTTATTTATATCTTCCAAAGTATTTAAAAAATGATATTTATTATGATAAAAACCGCGTAGGTTCACATAAGGATATTTTTCCAACGCTTTACAATCTTACTCTTAATAACACAAAATATTTAAGCCTAGGTGGAAGAAATATGCTAGCACCTATAAAAAATCAAAAATTAGAATTTGGTTTCAATGAGGTTGTTTGGATTGATCAAGATGGAGTATATGATGGAAATAAAGGTTATTATTTTGAAAATAATGCTAGTATAAAAGATACAAATAAAGCTTTTGAGTTAGATTTATATCATAAGAATTTTTCAAAAATTTATAAAGAGTTGTTTCAAAAACAATTAAGCTATAGATTGGTTAATTTAAAAACTAAAAACAATGAATAGATTTTGTATTTAAGGGTTTTTCTATATTTTTTAATAAAAAAGTATTAAAGGCTTAAATAATGAAAAATATCCATTTTATCGGTTAGGTGGTATAGGAATTTCCGCTTTTGAAAAATTAGTAGGATTAAGCAATACTTTAAATGTAGGAGTAGATAATAAAGTAAGAATAGCTAAAAACTCTCATGAGTTTGTAGGAGAAAACAAAGACATAGAAATAGGTGCTAATCAAAATACTATTATCCATAAAGATGAGATAAGGAATGTGAAGGGAGAAAATAAATTATTAATAGAAAAGTCTTTAACCCAAACAATAGAAAAAGAATTTTTCCTTAATGTTCATCAAAATTTATCCGCCCATATACAAGATAACACATCTTTAAAGTCTAATTCCATGCAAACAAAGATAGAAGAGCAATATTCTTTAGAATCAGACAATTCAACTTTTGACTTTCAAACAGATTGTGAAGTAAAAGCAGGCAATCAAATCCTCCACCAAGTAGGCGATACTCAAATTGTTACTAAGGGAGATTGTGTTATAATTAAAGCAGGTGGAGTTGAAGTAACTATAGATTCTAATGGACTTGTGGTTAGAGGTGGAGAGATTAAGGTAGAATGATAACTCGGAGATAAAAATGAGCCAAACAAACAATAACACAGAAATCAAAGAGCAAAACACTCAAGATGAAATCATTTGGGAAGGAAAAAAGGATATACCTTCGTTTTTGCTTTATTGGATAGCAAATATTGTATTTTTATGTTTTATTCTTTATTTATTTCCTAGAATATTTAACAAAGAAATAGATTATAAATGGTTTATAGTTTTTTTTACATTTCTTTTTGGGTTATATATACTTGTAAAAAATATCTATCAAATGGCAAATATTAAAAGAATTTATATCACAAAAGAAAAACTTGTGATTGAGTATTATATTAAAAATGATTTGGTTTTTCCTTTAGGAACTTTTTTTGTGTATTATCGTAGTTCGTCAGTTCCATCCATAGCAAATCCAGGAGATATAGTGATATACACCTTCGGAGATAAGGCCAAAGAATACCTTGAACCTGGTTTATTCAGTGATGGCGATGATCCAACAAAAGGTTGTTTTGGAAGAATTAATGCCATTATAAAGCCTCATGTAATGCCTTATTTATTAAGCTTAGGTGATGAAGAATTTGAAAAAATCATTTCACATGTAAGCGGTTATAACAAAATTAATACCACTTTCCTTAAAGAAGCAATGGAACTCAGAAAAGAGAAAAAAGATGAATGAAAATAATACACAAGGAAATGAAAAATTGATTTTTTTAAAAATGAAATGATTTGGGAGTTAATAAAGAATATATAAATTTTTAAAAATAATGCTTTTTTATAAAGTTTTAAGAGCTTTTTTATATTTTTATTTTAGTAAAAAAGTGTTAAAATTTAAGCTTTACAATACAAAGGCTTAGATAATGCAAAATATCCATTTTATCGGCATAGGCGGTATAGGAATTTCCGCTTTAGCAAGATTTTTAAAAGAAAAAGGCTTTAAGATTAGCGGGAGTGATCTTAAAGAAAGTAAAATCACTAAAGAACTAGAAAAAGAAGGGGTTAAGGTCAGTATCCCTCATCATAAAGACAATATTTTAAATAAAGATTTAGTTATTTATTCTGCCGCTATCAAAGAAGAAAATTCTGAATTTAAATACGCTAAAGAATTAGGCATTGAATGCCTTTCACGCAAGGAGGCCTTACCTCTTATCTTAGAAGATAAGCGCGTTTTTGCAGTTGCAGGAGCACATGGAAAAAGCACAACTTCAAGTATTTTGGCTTCTTTGCTTGATGATGCTTCTGTGATCATCGGAGCGATTTTAAAAGAATTTGGTTCAAATATGATTTATAAAGAAAGCCAAAACCTTGTTTTTGAAGCTGATGAGAGCGATAGTTCTTTTTTAAATTCAAATCCTTATTTGGCTATAGTTACTAATGCAGAAGCAGAGCATTTAGATCATTATGGCAATGAAGTTTCAAAACTCCATCATGCTTATACGCAGTTTTTAGATGTGGCTAAAATTCGCGTGATTAATGCTGAAGATGAGTTTTTGAAAAATTATAAAAATGAGTCAACCAAGCTTTATCCGAGCAAAGATATCAAAAACTGCACCATGTGTATAGAAAATTTCAAACCTTTTACAAGCTTTGAGTTGAAAGATTTAGGTGAATTTAAGGTTTTTGGCATGGGATATCATTTAGCCCTTGATGCGTCTTTGGCGATTTTGGCGGCTTTAAATTTCTTAGATATAGAAACGATAAGAACTAGGCTTAAAAATTATCAAGGTATTAAAAAGCGTTTTGATATTTTACATGCTGATGAAAATTTGGTTTTAATCGATGATTATGGTCATCATCCTACCGAAATAAAAGCGACTTTAAGCGCAGCACAAGAATACGCAAAATTAGGTAGATATAAAAAAATTACAGCCATTTTTGAACCTCACCGCTACACGCGTTTGGCTACAAATTTAAAGGAATTTGCAAAGGCTTTTGAAGGTGTTGATGAGCTTGTAATTTTACCTGTTTATGCTGCAGGAGAAGAGCCTATAGAACTTGATTTAAAAGCGGTTTTTCCTAAGGCTTTATTTGTAGAAGATATCAAAAGAGAGGGTAAATTTTTAGTAGCTTCCAAGGGACAGGTTTTTGAAGAAGGGCTTATTATAGGTTTTGGTGCAGGAGATATCAGTAATAAATTAAGGCAAAAAAATGAGTAGGTTTTTTTTATATCTTTTAATTATTTTAATTTTAGCCTTAATCACTTTTGCTTTGCGTGAAAAATTAGGCAAAAAAACTAAACCTTTTTTTGGTATTTTGCTTGTGATTTTTATTGTTTTAGCAGTATTTTTTGAATTTGAAAACACGCAAAAAAGTCATTTAAGAACAGATATTATCGTAGCTTTTAATCAAAATAAAAATATTTTATGTAAAGATATAAATATCTCTAAAGCTTATTTTAATTACGAATTTGGGACAGGAAGCTTTATATCAAAGGATAATAATCAAAGCTTTAATTCGTTGATTATCGATATTAGAGATTGTAGGTTAAACGATGAATGAGATCAAAGAAGAATTACTTTTAAAACTTGATTTAAATACTTATTTGTATGAATTTAAGTCTTGTTTTGCAAGGGATAAAGAAATTTTTTTACAGGGGGATTCTCACCTTCATTTTAAGCGTATCAATGAGCTTTGCGAGACTGAATTTCCAAATTTGCCCGAGCTTTCAAATTTGGATAAGGCTTTGGTACATTTAAGCAAACAAGGAGTTTTACATTTAGATGAGATTTTTGAATTTGTAAAAATTTTTCGCTATTTTGAAAAGATCAAAAAGCTCAATTTAGGCAGCAATTTAAATTCATGGCTTGAAAAGATTGAATTTGTCAATGGAATTTTAGATCTTTGTGAAAAATTTGATGAAAAGGGCGAGTTAAAAGAAAACTTAGATGAAAGATTGGTAAATATCAATACAGCTCTAAGATTAAAAAATGAAAGCATAATAGCTGAGTTTAAGAAATTTTGCTATACAAAAGCTTTAATGCCTTATCTTATCGATACACAAATCCATCTTATAAACAATCTTGAAGCCTTGCTTGTAAGAGGGGGGTTTAATTACGCTATTAAAGCAAAAATCATAGGTAGAAGTAGTGGGGGAGGATTTTACATCGTTCCGCTTAGTGTTGAAAATTTGCAAAATGATATAGAAAAAATCAAAAATCAAAAAGAAGAAATTTATTATGAATACGCTAAAAATTTCTCAGCTTTTTTAGCAAAAAATCTACCTTTTTTAAAATTTATCAATACAGCCTTTGATCTTTTTGATCATTATAGTGCTAGGGTTTTGCTTGCTAAAAAAAGGGATTTTGAATTTGTTTTGTGTGATCAAAGTACGGATTTAGTGCTTAAAAATTTCGCCCATCCTGCCTTAAAAAATCCAAAAAGCGTGAGTTTGGAATTTAAAAAACAAGTTTTAATCATCACAGGGGTAAATGCAGGCGGAAAATCCATGCTTTTAAAATCCATGCTAAGCGCAGCATTTTTAGCTAAACATCTTTTGCCTATGCATATTAAAGCCAGTGAAAGTAAAATCGGTACTTTTAAAGAATTTGATGCCATCATAGAAGATCCGCAAAATGTTAAAAACGACATTTCAACTTTTGCAGGAAGAATGTTGCATTTTTCTAGACTTTTTTCTAGGAAAAATTTGCTTTTAGGTATCGATGAAATAGAGCTTGGAACAGATTTTGAAGAAGCGGCTTGTTTGTATAGTGTGTTGATTTCAAAACTCATAGCTAATAATCTTAAAATCATCATTACTACACACCACAAACGCCTTGCCATGCTTTTAGCAAAGAATGAGCAAGTTGAACTCATTGCTGCTTTATATGATGAAGAGCTTTCACGCCCAAAATATGAGTTTTTAAAAGGTACTATAGGAAAATCTTATGCCTTTGAAACCGCTTTGCGTTATCAGATTCCGCCGAATTTAGTTGGCGAGGCTAAAAAGCTTTATGGCGAGGATAAAGAAAATTTAGAAGAGCTTGTGGGCAAAAATATCAATCTTGAATTAGAACTAAAAGCTAAGCTTGAAAATGTCGAGAAAAAAGAGCAAAAAGTCGATGAAATTTTACTTTCCTTAAAAGAGCAAAAAGAAAAAAATGAACAAGAATTTCGTACGAGTTTGAGAAATTTAGAATTTAAATTTCACAAAGCCATAGAAGAAGCTAAAAAAACCATACAGCTTAAAGATATGAAAGATAAGCAAAGAAGTCTTAATAAAGCCAATGAACTTAAAAAAGAAATCATCTTGCCAAGTATGGAGCAAAACGAAGAATTGCGTGTGGGGGATTTTGTAAAATATGAAAAAATTAAGGGCAAAATTATAAGCATTTCTAAAAACGATGCCATGGTTGAAAGTGATGGGATCAAACTTCGTGTGCCTTTAAAACTGCTTAAAAAAAGCACTCCTACACCTAAAATAAGTCCAAAAACAAGCATTAGTGTGGCAAAACCGACTAATCTTAGCGTTAGCTTGGATTTGCACGGGCTTAGGAGTGATGAGGCTATTGCTAGACTTGATAAATTTATTTCAGATGCTTTGCTTGCAGGCTTTGATGAAGTTTTAGTTTACCATGGTATAGGAACAGGAAAGCTTGCCTTTGCTGTAAGAGAGTTTTTGAAAACTCATAAAAGTGTCAAGGGCTTTAATGACGCACCGATCAATCAAGGTGGCTTTGGTGCTAAGGTGGTGAGATTATAAGGAAATAAATGATTACAAAAGATAATTTAAAACAAGTTCTAGAAAACTTAGGCTTTAAAAATAAAAATGAAAATTATGTAAAAACAATCAATAATTACACACTTTTAATAGATTATAAAAACCAAAGTATTAATTACCCAAAAGAAATAAAAATTCACGATAAAACTACTTCTAATTTTTCACACCCTGAAAATTTTGTAGTTTTTGAATGTGTGCATAGACTTTTAGAAAAAGGTTATAAGGCTGAACATTTAGAGTTAGAGCCAAAATGGAATCTTGGCAGGGATAAAAAAGGTGGTAAGGCTGATATTTTAGTAAAGGATAATGAAAACAATCCTTATTTGATTATAGAATGTAAAACCACAGATTCTAAAAATAGTGAATTTATAAAAGAATGGAATAGAATGCAAGAAGATGGCGGGCAGCTTTTTTCTTATTTTCAGCAAGAAAAAGGTGTAAAATATCTTTGTCTTTATACAAGTGATTTTAGCGATAAGTTAGAATATAAAAATTACATCATACAAGCTTACGATAACGAAGAATATCTAAAAGAAAAGGAATTACAAAATTCTTATAAAAAATCTAATAACAATATAGAACTTTTTAAAACTTGGAAAGAAAGTTATGAACTGCAATATTTTAAACAAGGTATTTTTGAAGCAAATGTCAATGCTTATAAAATTTTAGAAATTACTCCAACTTTTGATAATCTTAAGGAACTTAAAGAAGAAGGTAAATATCACGAATTTGCAAAAATTTTACGCAAGCATAATATATCAGGCAAGGAAAATGCCTTTGATAAACTTGTAAATATTTTTCTTTGTAAAATCTATGATGAAACTTTTAATAAAAACAATCTCAAATTTGGATATTTTGGTGTAATGGCAGATACTTATGCAAATATGCAAGATAGATTAATGTGGCTTTATAAAGAAGCTATGAAAGAATTCTTAGGAGAGAAAATTACCTTTGTATCTAATGAAGATATAGAAAAAGACTTTAAGCAATTAAAGATAAAAACTTTAAAAGAAGTAATGCAAAATTACATCAAAGAATTAAAATTTTATTCAAATAATGATTTTGCATTTTTAGAAGTGCATAATAAAGAATTATTCTTAAAAAATGCACTTGTATTAAAAGAAATAGTAGAGCTTTTTGCAAATTACAAGCTTACCCAAAACTCTACAAATCAATTTTTAGGCAATCTTTTTGAACTTTTTTTGCAAAAAGGTATGAAGCAAGATGAAGGGCAGTTTTTTACCCCTATTCAAATTTGTGAATTTATTATGTATTCTTTACCGCTTCAAGAAATGTTAAACAAAAGCTCTAAAGCTTTAAGGGTGATTGATTATGCTTGTGGTGCTGGACATTTTTTAAACACCTATGCCAATGAGCTTAAGCGTTATCTAACAGAAGATGAGCTTAAAGAGCATTATAAAAATATTTATGGTATTGAAAAAGAGTATCGCTTAAGTAAGGTTTCTAAGGTATCAAGTGCAATGTATGGGCAAAATGAAATCAATATTTTATACGCTGATGCACTTGCTTCTTTTGAATTAGCAAATACAAATAATTTAGAAGGAGAAAAAGCAAAACCACAAATAGAATCAAATAGTTTTGATTTGCTTATAGCAAATCCGCCTTATTCTGTAAAAGGATTTTTAGAAACTTTAAGTGATAAATCTAAAAATACTTATAAACTTTTCAACGATGATATAAACATAGAAACAAATAATTCTATCGAATGCTTTTTTTGTGAGCGAGCAAATCAAATTTTAAATGATAATGCTAAAGCTGCTATTATCTTACCAAGTTCTATTTTAAATAAAGATTCTATTTATAAAAATACAAGAGAAATATTATTTCAAAATTTTGATTTTATTGCCATTGTAGAGCTAGGTAATCAAACATTTGGAGCAACAGGGACAAATACGATTATTTTATTTTTACGCAAAAAAGAAACTTTTAAACAAGAAAATCATCTTATTTCTCAAGATTATAGTTTGATTAAAGAACGCATAGAAGCTGAAAATTTAAAAGACAATGAAAGCTTTTATCAAAATTATCTAAATACGTATTGTGATTTTAGAAAATTTGATAAAGAGCTTTATAGCAATTTTTTAAATGGAAACTTAGATTCTAAACTTGCAGAGTTAGAAGCCTTTAAAGATTATCGCAATGCATTTAGGCAAACAAGTGATTATAAAAAACTTAAAGAATCTAAAATTTATAAAGAAAGCGAAGATAAACAAAGTTTAGAAGATAAAGCCTTTTTAGCTTATGCTCAGGCAATAGAAAAGGATAAATTGCTTTATTTTAGTCTAAGTCTTAATCAAGAAGTTTTAATCATAAAATCCCCAAGTGATATAAAAGAACAAAAGAAATTTTTAGGTTATGAGTGGAGTAATAGAAAAGGTGATGAAGGTTTAAAAGAATTGCACGAGCCTTATTTGAGCCCACTTTTTGAAAGAGGCAATCCACAAAATGAAACTAAGCTTAATACTTTAATCTACAAATCTTTTTTAAATACGCTTGATGTTATCCCGCAAGAATTGCAGATTTATGCTACAAAAGCAAGGCTTGTTGATATGATGGATTTTGAAAAAGTGGAATTTAATAAAGCTATAAGTTTAAATCCTAGCAATTCAACGCAAAGTGAGATGTCTAATCCTTTTATAAATTCTAAATTTGAGTTAGTAAGACTTAAAGATTTTGTATTAGATATTCAAACCGCAAAGCGTCCTAGTGGTGGTGTCGGCAAATATGAAAACGGTGCACTGAGTCTTGGTGGAGAACATATAGACAATAAAAGTGGGTATATCAAATTAGATAATCCTAAGTATGTACCAATAGAATTTTATGAAAGTTTTGCGTTGCAAGATAAAGGAATTGTAAAACAATTTGATATTTTAATATGTAAAGATGGTGCATTAACTGGAAAAATTGCAATGGTGCGTAATGAATTTATTAGGAAATCTGCAATGATTAATGAGCATATTTTTTTATTGCGTTGTGATAATATAGCAAAACAAAAATATTTATTTTATATATTACATTCTTATAGTGGACAACAAGCTTTAAAATCTAAAATTACAGGTTCGGCTTAAGGCGGAATCAATAAAACAAATTTAGAATCTATTTTAATACCAAATGCAGACTTTGAGATTCAAAAGCAAATCGTGGCAGAATGTGAAAAGGTAGAAGAGCAGTATAACACAATAAGAATGAGTGTAGAAGAGTATCAAAATTTAATCAAGACAATACTTCAAAAATGCGGTATTATAGATGATGGGGGGGGGTATGAGCTAAATTCTATTTTAGAAAATTTGCAAAAATTAGAATCTAAACTTGACTTTAATCTTTTGCTTTCGCTAATTGAAGAACAAATTAGTCATTCTGAAGTATTAGTTGAAGAAACTCAAAGCAAGGAAAGAAAGCAAGATTTTAATGCTTTTAAAAACTTTTCTAAAACCATACAAGAGCTTTTACAAACTCTCTCAACTCCACCAAAAGATGGCTGGAAGAGAATTTCTTTAAAGAATGAACAATATATAGAACTTAATCCTAGCAAAAAAGAAATATCAAAACTTGATGAAAATATGCTTGTCTCATTTATAGAAATGGCTAGTGTTTCAGATAAGGGTTATATTCAAAGTAAGATAGATAGGTCATTAAACGAAGTAAGAAAAGGCTACACATATTTTATAGAAAATGATATTTTGATTGCAAAAATTACTCCTTGCATGGAAAATGGTAAATGTGCTATCGCAAAAAATCTAACAAATAACATAGGTTTTGGTAGCACAGAATTTCATATTTTTAGAGCAAAAACAGGGCTTGATAGTAGTTTCTTATTCTATAATCTAAATCAACAAAATATAAGAGAAAAAGCAGCTCTTGCTATGACTGGAGCAAGTGGACACAAAAGAGTTCCTATAAGTTTTTATGAAAATCTTACAATCCCACTCCCACCGTTAGAAATTCAAGAAAAAATTGTTCAAAACATTGAATTAGTGGAACAACAAATTGATTTTCTTAATCTTAAATTAGAATTGTTAGAAAAAGAAAAAGAAAAAATCTTACAAAAATATTTATTTTCTTAAAGCATTTTTCGCTAAACTTTGTAAATTTTATAAGGTTTAGCTATGAAAAACATTATGATATTAAGCGGAGCGGGTTTGTCTGCTCCAAGTGGGCTTAAAACTTTTAGAGACAATGATGGACTTTGGGAAGAATATGATGTGATGGAGGTTTGCTCTGCAACAGGTTTTAGAAAAAATCCTAAAAAAGTACTTGATTTTTACGATGCAAGAAGAGCGCAACTTCAAAATGTAAAGCCAAATCACGCCCATGAAAAAATCGCACAATTAAAAGAAAAATGGGGTAAAAACCTTTTTGTTATCACGCAAAATGTAGATGATTTGCTAGAGCGTGCAGGGTGTAAAGATGTAGTACATTTGCATGGCTTTTTGCCTGAACTTCGCTGCTTAAAATGCGAAGAAATTTTTAATATAGGTTATGAAAAAATCACAGATAAACAATGCCCAAAATGCAAAAGTAAGGATTTAAGACACAATATAGTCATGTTTGAAGAGCAAGCTCCTGCTTATGCTACGCTTTATTCTTTGTTAAATCAAACTTCGCTTTTTATCAGCATAGGCACAAGTGGGGCGGTTTTGCCTGTAGGGCGTTATGCTTCAATGTGCGAAAAAAGTATTTTAAATATCTACGAAAAAGATGCGAATTTAGAGCGGTATTTTGATAAAATCTATATAGAAGATATTATAAACGCTATTGATAAAATCGCACTTGATATAGAAAATTTTATGAAAGATGGCAATGTTTGATTCTTTTTTAAGTGGAGTTTTTTTGGGCTTTGGAGTGAGTGTGCCTTTTGGACCTGTAAATATTTTGATTTTAACTTATGCACTAAAAGCTTTTAAAAATTCCATAGCTGTAGGACTTGGAGCATTTAGTATAGATATGCTTTATCTTTTTTTGCTTCAATTTGGGCTTTTAAATTTCTTAGATAATGTCATTTTTATGCGTTTTTTGGCGATTTTTGGTTTTTGTTTTTTAACTTATATGGCTTATTTGATGTTAAAAAAGAAAAATGAAGATTTGCATTTGGATCAGCATAAAGATTTTAAAGAAAGTCTTTTAAAAAGCTATGTTAAAGGTATCATTTTAAATGGCTCTAATCCTTATGTGATAGGTTTTTGGCTTAGTGCTACAGGCATAGTTTTAAGCAATCAACACGCTTATTCTACGATACTGGGGCTTGTTGTTGCTATTCTTTTTTGGATAGGTGCTTTAGCTTTTGTTGTCGCAAAATACAGCTATCTTTTTAGTGCAAAGGTGATTCGTATCATCAATATAGTTTCAGCTTTGATTATAGAGTATTTCGCTCTGAGTTTATTATACAAAACTTTTATAGGATAAAAAAATGAATGCAAAAGAATTTTTAATCGAACTTTTAAAATTTAAATCTGTTACGCCAAATGATGATGGAGCTTTAAATTTCATCGCTATGGAACTGAGTGATTTTGAAGCTTTTTTTATAGAAAAAGAGGGGATTAAAAATCTCTTGCTTACTAAAAAATTTAATGATGAGGGTGAGCATTTAGCTTTTGGTGGGCATGTAGATGTCGTTCCTGCGGGTGAGGGTTGGAAAAATGATCCTTTTGAGCCTTTGGAGGAAGAAGGCTTTATCTATGCAAGGGGTGCACAGGATATGAAAAGTGGCGTAGCTGCTTTTATCGATGCTGTAAAGGATGTTAGCTTTAAAGGGCGGAGATTAAGCCTTATTTTAACAAGCGATGAAGAAGGCGAGGCAAAATACGGAACAAAAGCTGTTTTAGAATGGATGAAAGAAAGAGATATGCTACCTGATTATGCTGTGGTTGCAGAGCCAACCTGTGTTAAAAAAATCGGCGATAGTATTAAAATAGGGCGTCGTGGTTCTATCAATGGTAAGCTTTTGATACGCGGAAAACAAGGACATGCGGCTTACCCTGAAAAATGTATCAATCCTGTGCATGATTTCGCACCGGTTTTAAAACTTTTAGCGGGTTTTGATCTTGATCCAGGTAGTGCTGAATTTAGCCCTTCAAAAATCGTTATAACTGATATTCGTGGAGGTATGGGGGTGTGTAATGTTACTCCAAATGATTTAAGACTTATGTTTAATGTTCGCAATTCTCCTGATACAAATTTAGAAGATGTAAGAGCTTATGTGGAAAAAATTTGCCACGGCTTAAATTATGAGCTAGAATTAACGCAATCAAGCGAACCTTTTTTAACAAGCATTGACAATAAAATCGTACAAAAGATGAATGAAAGCGTGCAAAAAATCACTCATGAAGTACCAGAGCTCAATACCAAAGGTGGCACAAGCGATGCGAGATATTTTGCAAAATATGGCGTTAAGGTGGTTGAATTTGGCGTTTGCAATGACAGAATTCACGCTATTGATGAGAGAGTGAGCGTGGAAGAATTTGAAAAACTTTGTCTTGTTTTTAAAGATTTGGTGGAGAATTTTAACTAGGAAAAGTTATGGATATATTTAAAAAATATACAAGCGAAATTCAAGCGATTTTTGAAGGAAAAAATTATAATGAGCATAGCTTTAGAACTTGTTTTGAAAATTTACTCAACGAATTAAAACCTAAAGAAGTTAAAATTATTCATGAGCCAAAAAGTGAAAAAGGGCAAGGCTCTATAAGACCTGATTTTAAAACTTATAAACTTATAGATAAAGAAAAAGAGTTAAGCTATAATCATCTTGTAGGCTTTATAGAGTGTAAAAATTTAGATGTAGATTTAAATTTACATTTAAAAGGAAAACAACTTAGCAAATACTTGCAAATTTCACCCAATATCATCTTTACAAACTATAAACGCTTTATACTTTTTTCTTTTGAAAAAGTTGTTTTTGATATTGATTTGCTAGATGATAAGCTTGATTTAAAAGAAGAAAACATAAGCATATTTAGAAATCTTCTTAAAGCTTATTTTGACGATAATAGCACCACCATAAAATCAAAACAAGAATTAGTAAAAGTTTTAAGTACGCAAAGTTTTTATTTAAGCAATGCTTTAAAAATTTCTTTTGATGAAAGTGATGCAAATTCTTCTTTTAAAAGATTTTTTCGAAAAACAAAAGATACCTTTAAAAATATAGAAAAGATAGATTTAAAAGATGAAGAATTTTGCGATATTTTAGCTCAAGCTATAGTATATGGAATTTTTGTTTCTTACATAGAAAATGATGATTATGACTTAGAAAAAATCCCCATAGAAAATTTCATTTCATTTTTACCAAGCACTTTTAGAACTTTAAGTGAATTTGTGTATTTTGCCATACCTTCTTTTTCTCTTCCGCAAGATATCAAATATACTTTAGAAAATATCAAAAAAACTTTATCATTGATAGATAAAATTGCACTTTGTAAAATTTTAAATCAAGATTTAGAAAGTGTAAGTATATATTTGTATGAAGATTTTTTAAAGGCTTATGATGATTTGAGAGCTACGCAAAAACGCAAAGAAGGGGGTGTTTTTTACACTCCAAAAAGTATTGTGGATATGATAGTTTCTTCTCTTGATGAACTTTTAAAAACTAAATTGAATAAAAATAAAGGTTTTAATGACCAAGGCGTAAAAGTACTTGATTTTGCTACAGGCACAGGAAGCTTCTTAGCTAGTGTTTTTGAAAAAATTATTTCCAAAGAAAGTGAAGTTTTTAAAAATGAAGCCATAAAAAATAAATTTTTAAAAGATATTTATGGTTTTGAGCTTTCTTTTGTGCCTTATATTGTAGCAAGGTTAAAACTAGGACAAATTTTAAGAAAAAATGGCTTTGTAAATTTTAGTGATGCTGATTTTCAAATTTTTCTTAACAATACTTTGGACTTAGAAAAAATTGCAAATTTTGATATGTTTATGCCTTTGGAAAATTTAGATACAGAGTGGAAAAAAGCAAGAGATGTTAAACACAGTCAAGATTTGCTTGTTATTTTAGGAAATCCTCCTTATAACGCAAAAAGCAAAAACAAAGGCGAAGATATACTAGAGCTTTTAAAAATTTACAAACAAGGCTTAAATGACAAAAATATACAACCTTTAAATGATGATTATATTAAATTTATGCGTTTTGCACAGTGGAAATTGCTAGAGCAAAACAAAAAAGATTTATTTGAAGAAAAAAAAGGACTTTTAGGTTTTATCACAAATAACTCTTTTATAAGTGGAAAAACTCATAGAAAAATGAGAGAAAGCTTGTATAAAAGTTTTGATGAAATTTATATACTGAATTTACACGGGAGCGATAAAGACGCTAAGAATGATGAAAATGTTTTTGATATAAAAGTAGGTGTTTGTATAAGTTTGTTTGTAAAGTATAAAGATGAACCAAGTAATGGTGCTAAGGTATTTTACTACTCTACAGGTGATAATAATATTTTTTCAAGAAAGGAAAAATTTGCTCTTTTGGATGATCTAAGACAAAAGGGTTTAAATGCTATCAAATGGGAAGAATTGAGCTTAGATGAGCCTTATTTTTGGTTTATCAAAAGAGAATTTAAAAATAAAGAATATGAAAATTTTTGGGCGTTAGCAAGCGATAAGGCAGAGGATAAAAAGTCTATATTTTTAAATTATAGTAGTGGGATTCAAACTGAAAAAGATAATATAGCCATACAGCTAAATAAGCAAAGCATGGAAAATGTTTTAAAGGATTTTAAAAATTTAACAAAAGAAGAAAATGTAAAAAAATATAATTTAGATAATTCTATAATTTTGAATACTTTAACTCAATATGAAAATAATACAGGTTTTATTAGTAAAATACATTATAGACCTCTTGACATTCAATGGACTTTTTATTCAGAGAAACAAGGATTTTTAGGACGCCCTAGATATAAAACCATGCAACATTTTTTAGATAAGGAAAATTTAGGACTTTGTTTTATAGAATCATCAATTCATGATTATTTTTCTCATTCAATTGTTTGTAGCAATATAACGGATGGAAATTTTTTTGGATTTAGAAGTTTTACAGCCCCACTCTATCTTTATGTTAATAATGAAAAAATTCCAAATTTCACAAGCGAATTTCTAGCCTACAAAGAAAATCACAAGATCTTAAAAGACAAAAGTCCTGAGGAAATTTTGTATTTTATCTATGCAAATTTATACAATCCAAGATATAGAGAAAAATACCTAGAGTATTTAAAAACAGGCTTTGCTAGGATTAATTTCGAAGTAGAACAAAAGACTTTTGATGATTTTGCTACTTTAGGTAAAAAACTTGTAGAACTTCACTTGTTTAAAAGAGATTTGAAAGATGAGATTGATTTTATCTTTTTAAAAGAAGATAAAAAGGCAAATTTTAAGATAGAAAAATATCAAGAAAAAGATCGCTTCATAGATAATAAAATTATCTTAAATGAAGATTTGGCCATAAGTCCTATAAGTGCTGAAATTTGGCAATTTACTATAGGCGGTTATCAAGTCATAAAACAATGGTTAAAATATCGCAATGATTATGAATGCTCCAAAGAAGAACTAGAGCATTTGCTAAAAATGTGTAAAGTTATAAAAGAAACTATAAATTTACAAAAGGAATTAAATGATTATTAACGGAGAAAAATTTGAGCTTAAAGAGCTTAAATTTATGGATTTTATCAAAGAAAAGGGTTTTAAAATCGAACTTATCGCCTTAGAATTAAATGGAGAGATTATACCTAAGAGCGAATTTGAAAATTTGATCTTAAAAGAAAACGATAAAGCGGAAATTGTAAGTTTTGTAGGAGGTGGCTGATGAGAATTAAATTTAATGGCAAGGAACTAGATACAAAATTGAGCACCAGTTTGGATTTTTTCAAAAGTGTAAGTAAAAATGAAAATGATGTATGGATTATCAATGGCTTTGCAACGAAAGAAAATATAAAAATTCACGAAAACGATGAGCTTTTTTGTATAGAAAGAAATGCCCTACCTCCAAAAGATGCCTTAGATGCGATGATGAGGGCAAGACATACGCCAAAACTTCATGATAAGCTTAAAAATGGGCGCGTGGCGGTTTGTGGTTTGGGTGGACTTGGCTCACATATAGCGATAAATTTAGCAAGAAGCGGTGTGGGGTATTTAAAGCTGATTGATTTTGATGTGGTTGAGCCTAGCAATCTCAATCGCCAAGCTTACCGCGTAAGTGATTTGGGAAAATTTAAAACCGAGGCTTTAAAAGAGCAAATCAGTGAAATAAATCCTTATATCAAAACTGAAATTTGCACTTTAAAAATCGATGAAGAGAATTTGCCCGATTTGTTTAAAGGTATAGATATAGTCTGTGAGGCATTTGATAGCGCGCTTGCAAAGGCTATGATAGCACAAAATTTTCATAGATTTTATAAAGACACTACTTTAATCTGTGCTTCAGGGCTTGCAGGATATGGCGATAGCAATAGTATACAAACAAGAAAAATTGCTAAAAATTTCTATGTGTGTGGGGATTTGGTAAATGGTGCTAAAGTGGGAAATGGACTTATGGCACCGCGTGTAAATATTTGCGCTGGACATCAAAGCAATCTTGTCTTAGAGCTTTTGGCAAATAAGGAGTAAAAAATGCAAGAAAATTTAAAAAATGATAGCTTAAAAATAGGAAAATATGAATTTAAATCAAGATTTATTTTAGGATCAGGAAAGTATTCTTTAGAGCTTATAAAATCAGCCATAGAAGAAGCCAAAGCAGAGATCATTACACTGGCTTTGCGCCGTGCAAATACGGGTGAGATTGCTAATATACTTGATTATATCCCTAAAAATATAACCCTCTTGCCTAATACTTCAGGAGCTAGAAATGCTGATGAAGCTTTGCGTATCGCAAGACTTTCTAGAGAGCTTGGCTGTGGAGAGCTTATAAAGATAGAGGTTATAGGCGATAGTAAGTATTTGTTGCCCGATAATTATGAAACCATTAAGGCTTGTGAACTTTTAGCAAAAGAAGGCTTTACCCCTTTGCCTTATATGCATGCTGATCTTTATGTAGCTAGAGCTATGTGTGATGCAGGGGCTGCAGCTATCATGCCTTTAGCAGCACCTATTGGGAGCAATAAAGGCTTGTGTGCTAAGGAATTTATACAAATTTTACTTAATGAGATCGATTTGCCTATCATTGTAGATGCAGGTATTGGAACTCCTGCACAAGCGTGCGAGGCTATGCAAATGGGAGTAAGTGCAGTGATGGCAAATACAGCTATAGCTGAAGCAAAGGATATCGCTTTGATGGCAAAAGCATTTTCTTTAGCTATACAGGCTGGAAGAGCGGGTTATCTAGCGGGTTTAGCAAGCGTGAGTGAGGCTAAGGCTAGTTCTCCATTAACAGGCTTTTTAAGGGATTGATTATGCAGGATTATATGCAGTATTTACCTCACATGCAGGAAATAAAAAGCGAAATTTTAAATAAGGTTTTAAGTCAAGTTCAAAGCTATGATGAGAGTCAATTTAGCGCTAAAGATGTTAAAAATGCTTTAAATCAAACACATTTAAGCATAGAGCATTTAAAAGCCTTGCTTTCAAGTGCGGCTGAAGATTTTATAGAAGAATTAGCTTTTAAGTCGGCTAAAACCAAGCAAAAATATTTTGGGAATTCTATCTCGCTTTTTACTCCACTTTATTTGTCAAATTATTGTAATTCTAAATGTGTTTATTGCGGTTTTCAAAAAGGAAATAAAATCGCAAGAGCCAAGCTTAGCGAAGATGAAATTCATGAAGAAATGCAAGCCATTGCTAAAAGTGGTTTAGAAGAAATTTTAATGCTAACAGGTGAAGGAAGGGAGTTTGCAAGCGTAGAATACATCGCAAAGGCTTGCAAGATAGCTAGGGAGTATTTTAAGGTTGTAGGTGTTGAAATTTATCCTATGAATGAGGATGAGTATAAAATTTTGCATGAAAATGGCTGTGATTATGTAACCATTTTTCAAGAAACTTACAATCCTTTAAAGTATTCTAAAATTCATTTAGGGGGTGAAAAGCGTATTTTTCCTTATCGTTTTAATGGGCAAGAAAGAGCCTTAAGAGCGGGTATGCGAGGAGTAGCTTTTGCAGCACTTTTGGGGATTGATGATTTTAGAAAAGATGCACTTGCAACAGCTCTTCATGCGTATTTTTTACAAAAGGCTTATCCGCATGCTGAAATTTCTATTTCAGTACCTCGTTTAAGACCTATTATCAATAATGCTAAAATTCACCCCAAAGATGTAAGCGAAAAACGTCTTTTGCAAGTGCTTTGTGCTTATAGACTTTTTTTACCTTTTGCAGGTATTACTATATCAAGTCGTGAAAGAGTAGGATTTAGAGATGAGGTTGTAAAACTTGGAGCGACAAAAATGAGCGCAGGAGTAAGCGTGGGTATAGGAGAGCATAAGGGCGAGAAAAAAGGTGATGGGCAATTTGAAATTTCAGATGAACGAGGCGTGGATGAAATTTTAGCTATGCTTAAAAACTCAAATTTGCAAGCTGTGATGAGCGATAGTATTTATGTGGGATAAAAAAATCATTGCTATAAGCGATAGAAAATGTGTCGAGATAGACTTTCTAAAACAAGTAGAAAAGCTTGCTAAATCAGGCATAGACGCTTTTGTGCTTAGAGAGAAGGATTTGAGTGAATTTGAGTATTATGATTTGGCTAAAGAGGTTTTAGCTATTTGTGCTAAACATAAAACAACTTGTTTTTTGCATTTTTTTGATAGAGAGTGTTTAAAGTTAGGACATCGCTATTTTCATATGCCACTTGCTTTGTTAAGGCAAGAGCCAAAGATGAGTAAGTATTTTCATATGATAGGCACTTCAGTGCATAGTAAAGAAGAGCTTTTAGAGGCGATGAATTATGGGGTAAATTATGCTTTTGTAGGTCATATTTTTGAGAGTTCTTGTAAGAAAGATTTAGAGCCAAGGGGGCTTGAATTTTTAAATTCTTTACTTTCTTTTAGCCAAATTCCACTTTATGCTATAGGCGGGATTAATGTACAAAATATTGCAAGCTTTAAAGATATCAATGTAGCTGGTGTTTGTATGCGTGAGGTTTTAATGCGCGAAAAAGATGTGAAAAAATATCTTGTTGAATGTAAAAGAAACTTGCTTTGATAAAGAGTGAAACAATGGAGCAAATTCTTTCCTTGCCACAAGATTTAAAACAATTAAAAGGTGTGGATTATAAAAATTTTAAATCCTGTACTTTTGCAAAATATACCCAAGTAAGCGCCTCACACTCTTCTTTTGTCAATGTAGGCAGCCATCTTTTAACCTTTGTAAGAAAAGGATATAAAATTTTACATACGGCATCAAAAGACTATAAAATCGACTCTTATGAAACCTTATTTTTAAAAGCGGGAAATTATACTTTAAGCAATGTAGGACTTAGTAGCGGTGTTTATGAAGCTTATTTGTTTTTCTTTGATAATGCTTTTTTAATCGAGCTTATTTATAAGTATAAAGATCTTTTTAAACTAGAACAAGCAAGTGAGGAGAGTGAAATTTTTTGGGTAAAAAATGATAAAATTTTACAAGGAATTTTAGAAAGTTTTACCCCGCATTTTGATGAGAATACACAAATTTTAGATCCCATAGTCAGTCTTAAATTTGAAGAGATTTTTTTGCATTTACTTTTAAATAAAAATACTTATTTCATAGGCTTTTTAGCTGGAATTTTAAAAGAATTTCGTTTAGATCTTTCGCAGCTTTTTGAGTATTGTGGGAGAGAATTTGTAAGCGTGAGCGAAATGGCTGATTTTGCAAAGCTTGATTTTGCTACTTTTTCTAGAGAATTTAAAAAATGCTTCGGGCAAAGTCCTAAAAAATGGCTAGATGAAAAAAGATTGCAAAAAGCTAAAGTTTTGCTTGAATTTTCTAAAAAAAATGTAAATGAAATAGCTAATGAATGTGCTTTTTCTTCAGTGGCTTGGTTTATCGAGAGATTTAAAGAAAAATACAATCAAACCCCTAAGCAATATCAAAAATCAAAAAACTTGTATTTTTTATCAAAAAACTAGCACACTTTTTCTATCTAAATCAATATAATCAGCATAAATATTTTTAACAAAAGGAGAAAAGTATGAAAAAATATGTTTTAAGTTTAGCGCTTGTTGGAGCAAGTTTGCTTGGAGCAAGCGAGTTGAAATATCAAGAATTTGATGGCTTTAAAAGCCCTGAAAGTATTTTTGTAGATAAAAACTATGTTTATGTATCTAATGTAGGGGAAAAACTTGAACCTTTGGCGAAAGATAATGATGGATTTATTTCTAAGCTTGATAAAAATGGCAAAGTGCTAGAATATAAATTTTTAACCCATCTTAATGCACCAAAAGGCATGATGGAGATTGGAAAAACTCTTTATGTGGTAGATATCGATGTTTTACGCGGTTTTGATCTTAAAACTAAAAAAGAAATTTTTAATTTACCTATTAAAGGTGCAATCTTTTTAAATGACATAGAAAAATTAGACGACAATACGCTTTTGGTTAGCGATACTGGCACAGGGCTTATTTTAAAGGTTGATTTAAAAACTAAGCAATATGATGAATTATTAAAACTTGATTTAGCAAAATTTGGCGGTCCAAATGGGTTATATCTAGATAGAAAAAAACATAAGCTTTTTATAGCTGGTTATCATCCTGATGGTGTAAGTGGCGGTGTTGTAATGGCTTATGATTTAAATACAAAAGAACTCAGTATAATTAAAAATGAAAAAGAATCTTATGATGGAATAGTTCCTTATAAAGATGGTTTATTGGTAAGTTCTTGGGGAAATAATCTAAATGGATATATTTATAATTTAGATAATGTTAAATCTGTAAAACTTGAACTTCCTTTGATGAAAGGTCCTGCAGATATATTTATTGAAGGTAATATTTTATGGATTCCTAAGATGGCAGAAGGTAAAATATTCAAAGTAGAACTTAACAAATAAGGCTTTTATGGCTTCTTTTAAAAAGATATTTTGGATTAATGTTATTATTGTTATTATTGTAGCTTTTAATCTTAGAGCCCCAATTACTGCAGTGGGGCCTATTATTGATATTATTAAAGATAAGTATTATTTAAACTCAACCGTAGCGGGCATACTTACAAGTCTTCCTTTGATAGCTTTTGGAAGTATTTCTTTTATTGTGGGGTATTTTTCTCCTATTCGTGCTATTGTTTTTGGAATTTTTTTAATTTTTTTAGGCGAAATTATTCGTTCTTATTTTGGTGTATATGGCTTATTTTTAGGAATGTTAGCAATGGGCTGTGGTATAGCAATTGCAAATGTTTTACTTCCTAGTTTTATTAAAGAAAAATTTCCAAAAAAAATGGCAAGTATAATGGGAATTTATAGTCTTGTTTTGAGTATTTCTTCGATTATGGGTATTGCTTTAGCTATACCTTTGCTTAGTGTATTTGATTTAGCTGGAGCTATGTTTTTTTGGGCTATTTTTTCTTTTGTAGCTTTAGTAGTTTACTATCCTCAAGCTAAAAATGGTAGATTTTTTCGTATTAAGAAAAAAACTCATAAAAAAATCAATCTTTTTACAAATTTAACAACTTGGAAAATTACTCTTTTTATGGGATTTCAAAGTTTTTTAGCTTATTCTTTGTTTTTTTGGTATGTTCAAATTGTTGTAGAAAAAGGATTTGATAAAGAATTTTCTACAAGTATGGTTTTATTTGCTCAACTTGTTGCAGCTCCAGTGTCTCTTTTTGGCCCTTTACTTTTAGGAAAATTAAGACAAAATTTACATACTTTTTACATAGCAGGTTTGTGCAGTATGTATGTGATCGCTTTTGGTATGCTCTTTATTTTTGATAGTAAAATTTCTATTATTATCAGTGCTTTTATCATGGGTTTTCCATGGGGTGGAGTTTTTGGCATTGCGTTGCTTTTTATTGCACAAAAAAGCTCTAATGCTCAAATAGCAGCGAGACTTTCTGCTTTAGCTCAGGGTTTTGGATATTTAATTGCAGCACAAGGACAATGGATTATAGGTTTTTTGCATGACAAATTTGAAAATTTTTCATTTGCTATTTTGATGTTAGTTTTTGTTGGAATTTTAGTAAATATCTTTGGATATTTATCTTATAAAAGTCAAATTATCAAATAAAGCTTTTTGGATTAGCATATCTGCGCCATTTTTTTGGGTTATATTTTGCAATCTTGTAGAAATATTTTCTAGATTTAGTTTTAATATTGACTTAAAAAATTCATCAAGATTAATAGAGTTTTGCATAAAAATTTGACATAAAGCTTGATCTTGTAAAAATTTAGCATTAAAGTATTGATGATTTTTAGCTGCATAAGGATAAGGTATAAAAATAGTGGGCAAAGTATTAGCACAAAGTTCAAAAAGAGTACTTGCACCTGCTCTTGATATAGCTAGATCTGCATTTTTCATTTTTTCTTCCAAATTTAAACTAAAATCAAAAATATCAGCTTGGATATTTAAGCTTTGATAATGTTTTTTGCACTTTTCAAAATCATTTTTTCCACATTGATGGATGATTTTGATATTTTGTTCTTGAAGTTTTGGTGCTAAATTTAAAGCTAGTTCGTTGATAAAATGAGCTCCTTGTGATCCTCCTAAGAAAATAATATTTTTTAATTCTTTGCGAATCCTAGCATTATCAAAAAATTTATCTGCTACAGGATAAGGGCTAATTTCTTTTTCAAAGGCGCTAAAAAATTTTGTAGCGAAAGGTTTTAAAAGCATATTTAAAGAGCCGCTTTTTGAATTTTGTTCATGTATAAAAAGAGGCAAATGTGAGAATAAAGCCGCAAAAGATGCAGGAGCTGCACTGTATCCTCCTACGCTAAAAACCGCTTTGATATCATAATCTTTAAAGATTTGCTTACATTCTTTACTAAGCTTGAATGTGTGGAGTAAGGAATTGATTTTTCCAAGTTTGTTTTGATTGACAACCCCACGAGAACTTAAAAAGAATTTCGCTTTAAAACGAGTTTCGCTTTCAAACCAAGCTCTATCTTGACCATTTTGACTTCCTATATAAACACACTCTATGTTTTTTTTAATCGCACTTTCTAGTAAACATCGCACAATGGCTAGGTGTCCACCCGTTCCGCCACCTGTTAGAACTATTGTCATAATTTAACCTTTTTTGAAATCATTAAAACATATCCAATTCCTATACAAATTGCCCACATTGAACTTCCTCCATAGCTTAAAAGTGGAACCGCTACACCTTTTAGTGGAGTAAGAGAAATGATACCAAAGGCATTCATAAAGAATGAAAAGAGTAAAAGCAAAGCAATGCCTGAACAAAATATAAAATCTTGTTTTTCTTCACATCTTCCTGCAATTCTAAAAATTCTTAAAATCATCCAAAGATAAATAAAACAAATAAGCCCCAAGCCAAAAAGTCCTATCTCTTCTGTGATGCCTGAAAGAACGAAGTCAGTATGCACCTCACTTAAAAAACCAAGTTTAAAAGTACCTAGCCCAAGTCCTTCACCAAATAACCCTCCATGAGCTATGGCATTTAAGGAGTGTGAAATTTGATAAGGCTCGCTATTGCCACTTACCCTTAAAGCATCTGCCATCCAATCAGGAAGCATAGGCAAGAAAGCATCTTGTATATTTCCCCACCAAGAAGCTATCCTTTGGATACGCCTTTGATTGCTAAAAATTACCATGATTCCTATCATCATAATGATTAAAATTCCAAAGGCAAAAAGTCTTTTGCTAGCACCTGCAAAAAAAGCTAGAGCTAAAATTAAAAAGAAAGAAATAACGCTTTGCCCTAAATCATTTTGTGTGATGTAAATATAGCCTATCACGATAGAAGCTAAAATACAATAAGGCAAGAGAATTAAAGCTTCATGCTTAATCGCTTTTTTGCTATCATCAATGCGTCTTGTATAACTCCAAGCTAAAAAATAAATCAGTCCTATTTTAAAAAATTCCACAGGTGAAATAGAAAGAGGTCCTAAGCGAATCCAACGCTTTGCGCCCCCACTAGCAGTCGCCAAAGCAGAGGGTAAAAAAGGCAGGATAATAATACATATAAAAGAGCCTATAAGTATGGCTAGGATAATTCTTTTAGCAAGTATTTTATCAGGATCAAGACGAGAAATAAAAAACATGATTAATATACCGCTAAGCCCAAAAAAGAGTTGGCGTATAAAAAAGTGAAATTCATTATAATCAAAAAAAAGCACAGTAAAAACAGTAAGAGAATATGAAAATACTATACCTATGCTTATTAAAATGCAACTTAAATAAAATAATTTTTTATCGGCAATCATGTAAAATTGTAATTTTTCTTTCGGAATAATTTAAAAGTTTATTATAACTAAAATAAATTAAATTTTTTGCTAAGTTTTTGTAAGGATATTTTGCTAGAATATGAGTATGTAAATAAAATTTATAAAGGCAAATTATGGTACAAATTCATAAGATTCTTATAGCAAATCGTGCTGAAATAGCTGTCCGTGTAATCCGTGCTTGTAGGGATTTACATATTAAAAGTGTTGCGGTTTTTACAGAACCTGATCGTGAGTGTTTGCATGTAAAAATTGCCGATGAAGCTTATCGCATAGGCACAGATGCTATAAGGGGTTATTTGGATGTAGGAAGAATTATAGAAATTGCTAAAGCTTGTGGGGCTGATGCTATACATCCTGGTTATGGATTTTTAAGTGAAAATTATGATTTTGCTAAAGCTTGTGAGGAAGCAGGAATTATTTTTATAGGTCCAAAATCTGAAGTTATCCACAAAATGGGAAATAAAAACATAGCTCGTAAATTAATGGCTCAAAATGGGATTCCTATCGTTCCAGGAACAGAAAAATTAAATGCTTATAGTATGGATGAAATCAAAGTATTTGCAGAAAAAATAGGCTATCCTGTGATTTTAAAGGCTTCAGGAGGTGGTGGCGGACGAGGAATTCGCGTCGTTCATAAAGAAGAAGAATTAGAAAATGCTTTTGATTCGTGTAAAAGAGAAGCATTGACTTATTTTAACAATGATGAAGTATTTATGGAAAAATATGTAGTCAATCCTCGCCATATAGAATTTCAAATTTTAGGGGATAATTATGGAAATATTATCCATCTTTGCGAAAGGGATTGTTCTATCCAAAGAAGACATCAAAAAGTGATCGAAATCGCACCTTGTCCTGGAATTTCAGACAATCTAAGAAAAACTATGGGTGTTACTGCTGTGGCTGCTGCTAAGGCTGTTGGCTATACAAATGCGGGGACTATAGAATTTTTACTTGATGATTATAACCGCTTTTATTTTATGGAAATGAATACAAGAATTCAAGTAGAACATCCTGTAACTGAAGAAATTACGGGTGTGGATTTGATCGTGCGTCAAATTCGTATCGCAGGCGGGGAAATTTTAGATCTAGAACAAAGTGATATCAAGCCAAGAGGTTTTGCTATAGAAGCAAGGATTACGGCTGAAAATGTATGGAAAAATTTCATTCCAAGTCCAGGTAAGATAGGGGAGTATTATCCAGCACTTGGACCATCTGTAAGGGTGGACAGTCATATTTATAAAGATTATACCGTGCCTCCTTATTATGATTCTATGCTTGCAAAATTAATCATAAAAGCTACAAGTTATGATTTAGCGGTTAATAAACTTGAAAGAGCTTTGAAAGAATTTACCATAGATATTAGAACAACTATACCATTTTTAATTGCCATTACAAAAACAAGAGAATTTAGAAGGGGGTATTTAGACACCTCTTTCATAGAGACACATATGCAAGAATTATTAGAAAAAACAGAAGATCGTCATCAAGATAATAAAGAAGAAGTTATCGCTGCAATCGCAGCTACTTTAAAGAAAATACGCGAAAGTAGAGAATAATGGATTTTTTTGATAGTCTTAAGAGCATAAAAAAAGAAATGCAAACTCATTCTAAGGAGCAAAAAAGCCCTAAAAATTCAAATAAAAAGGATATGAAGCATTTTAATGAAGAGATAAAAACACAGCTACCAGAAATGAACTTAGATAAAGAAATGCAAGAAGTTTTTTTAAAACAAGAGAAATTACAGGATGAGTTTTTGGAATTTATTAAAAATGCAGATATTAAGAAAATTTAATGCTAGAAATTGGTTTTTGTACTCTTGAAGACGAATGTCCTTATCTAAAAGATAGGCGTTCTAGGATAGAGTACAAATATATAGAAAATTGCTCTAAGGAAATTAATAGCGAGCTTATCAGGCGTGGCTGGCGTCGTTTTGGTAGGTATTTTTCTCGTCCTATTTGTAAAGATTGTAAAGAGTGTTTAAGTCTTAGAATTTTGGTGGATGAGTATCAATTCTCCCGTAGTGAAAGAAGAGTGATCAATAAAAACATAAATACCAAAATCATATTAAGAAAACCTTTACTAAGTAATGAGCATTTGTTTTTGTATGATAAATATCACCGCTTTATGGAAGAGAAAAAAACTTGGAAAAGATATGATTTAAATTTCAGACAATATTACAATCTTTATGTTGATGGATTTATGAATTTTGGCTATGAGCTTGCTTTTTATGTGGAGGATAAGCTTGTTTGTGTGGATTTAATCGATTGGCTTGAAGATGGAATTTCTAGTATTTATTGCTTTTATGATCCAGATTTTTCTCATCTTTCTTTGGGTAAATTTTCTTTACTTAGCGAAATAAAGATAGCCAAAAAAGAAAAATTAAAATATATTTATTTGGGATATTTTGTAAAAAAGTGTCAATCTTTATCGTATAAAGCCGATTATACACCCAATGAAATTTTAAAAGGCACAAAAGAGCTTTTTGAGAATGAGATTTTATGGGAGAGATGAGATGCAGATCGTGCAAACTTTAGAAACTATCAATGTTAATACCGATGATATTAATGTTTTTCAGTATTTTAAAGACTTAATTACCAAAAATTTCACAAAGGTAGTAGGGCGTAAAAATAAAATTTTTTCTTTTTTTGAAGAAAATGAAATTCCACAGCGCCGTTATTTCTTAAAAGTTTTAGATCAAAAATATCGTAAAAGCACAAATGAAGGTATAGAGAATTTACAAGATGCTCATTTTAAAACTTTTAGATTAATTTTTGAGCAAAATAATATGCTTAAGCCTATGTTGTTTATCAAGATTGATTTTGTTGCGGGTAGAATTTTGATGAAGTTAAGCTCTAATGAAAAATTATTTATTACTTATATAAGAAATTATTTTCAAGATCATAATATAGAATATAATGAAATGACAAATATTCTAATTTTAGAATATAAAAACGAGAATACCCTTGAACTTTTTGAAGCTTTTGCAAATGAGAGCGAGCATTTAAAATATTGCGTGAATTTTGAAGTTGACCGCGAAGAGTATAAAAAATTTCGCCAAAATATTCACAATAAAGAAAATATGAAATGGAAATTTAATGCTTTAGCTAAGCTTTTTAGTAATTATTTTAATACTTTAGAATGCACTCCGCAAAATGATCTTAGTGAAATCAGACAAAAATATTTGATTTTGGTAAAACTTTATCATCCTGATTTTCATCAAGGAAAAAGTGCAATAGAAAAAGCTTACGCAAGAGAACAGTTTGAAAAAATACAAATCGCCTATGATAACTTAAAAGCACTTTATAAGAATAATACTTAAAAAAATTAAATTAATCATTTTGGTTAATTTAATTTTTCTCTCTCATAAATTTTTCTTAATTTGCTATCTAGTTTAAAACAAAATTTAAAAAGTGCAGGTACTACGAGTAAGGTAAGCAAAGTCGAACTTATAAGTCCAAAGATAATGGCTATTGCCATAGGAGAATTAGCTTCATAGCCCGCACCCCTTGAAAGAGCAAGTGGGAGCATAGCAAAAATCATAGCAAAAGTTGTCATCAATATAGCCCTTAAGCGCGATTTTCCAGCGATTAAAAGAGCTTTATCGGGATCTAAACCTTCATGGCATTTTTTATTAGCTACATCTACGAGTAAAATAGCATTTTTCCCTACCATACCAAAAAGTAAGATGATGGCAATAAGTACAAAAAGTGAAAAATTATGCCCTGTGATAAAAAGCCCTATAGAAGCTCCGCCAAAGGCTAAAGGCATGGTTATCATGATGATTAAAGGCAGAATAAAACTTTCATAAAGTGCGGCTAAAACAAGATAAATTAAAACAAAAGCAAGTGCTACTGCCATAGCAAAACCTTGCACGGTTTCACCTAAAAGATTGATAAAGCCTGAAAAAGCATAGCTAAGACTTGGATTGTTATTTAAAATTTTATCCATATTATCTAGTAAAAGTTTTTGCACCGCTCCTAAGGAAAGATCATTCACTCCAGCTGTGATTTTCACAGAGCGGTTTTTATTGTAACGATTGATAGTTTTTAAATCTTTACTGTATATAAAATCCACCACGCTTGAAAGTTCTAAATTTATACCTTGGTTGTTTTTAATGCTAATGCGCTTTAAAACTTCTATGTCTTTTTTAAATTCTGGAGCAAAACTTAGGATAATATCATCTTTTGAATTGCCTCTATCCATGCTTCCTACGCTAAGTTGCGAGAAAGAATACCCTAAAACCCCAGCGATATATTGAGGATTGACATCTAAAAGTTTGGCTTTTTCTTTGTTGATGTGTAAGGCTACTTCATCTTTTGTAGCATTAGCATTATCACTTATATCTACAATGCGTGCATTAGTACCTAAAATTTCTTTTGCCTGAGAAGCAGCTTCTTTTAGAGTGTTTAAATCATCTCCTAAGATTAAAAATTGCACGGGATCATCAATGCCTGCACCCTCTATCTTTGGAAGTTCTAAAATTTTGATTTTTAAACTTTCATCTTGAAATTTTTGACGATATAAACTTACTATGGCACTTTGTCTTAAATTTCTTTCGTCTAAATTTTTAAGTTTAACATAAATTTTAGCCTTTGTAGCATCTTTGGCATCATCATAGCCTACAAGTAAAAAAGCGTATTTGACATTGCTATCATTTTTGATTTTTTCAAGCAAATTTAAACTTTTTTCTTTCATGGCTTCTAAACTTAAATCCTTTTTGCTTTCAAGCAAAACTTGAATTTCGCTATCATCTTCCATAGGTAAAAAATCAAGCCCTATGCGAGTGGCTAAAGCAAAAGAAAACCCTATAAAAACAAGAGTGGCTAGGATAAATTTTACTTTATTTTGTAAAATTTTATAGAGTAAATTTTCATACTTTTGCTCTATTTTTTCAAAAAAAGCTTCTGTTTTTTCATAAAACTTGTTTTCTTTTGGATTTAAAAATCTTGCCCCAATACTAGGTATTAAAAATACAGAAACCAAAAAGCTTATAACTATCCCACTTGCAACGCTTATGCCTAAGGCATTGAAAAAAAGCCCTGATATAGAGTTCATATAAGAAATAGGGATAAAAACACAAAGTAAAACTATACTTATGCTTAAAACGCTAAAACCTATTTCATTGATACCTAAAAAAGCAGCTTGTAAAGGCGGATAAGTTTTTAGTTTTTTAGCAATATTTTCAATCACTACTATAGCATCATCGATAAAAATTCCTATGCTTAAGGTTAAAGCTATAAAAGTTAAGCGGTTTAAATCATAGCCTAAAAGATCGATAATAAAAAAAGTTGAAATGATAGAAGTAGGTATAGCTATGCAAGCAATGAGAGTTGCACTTAAATTTCTTAAAAATAAAAACACGATAACAAGGGTTAGAAAAATCCCCAAAACCATATCAAAAATCACTTGAGAAAGGTGCTTGTGGATATTTAAGCTTTTATCATAAAGCATATTAATGCTTATATCTTTTGGAATTTGTTTTTCTAAAATAGGCAAGGCATTTTTGACATTTTTAATCATTTCAAGGGTGTTATAATTTGTGATTTTTCCGAGTTCTAAAAGCACCCCTTCTTTACCTTCGTATAAAGCACTTTGTTTTTCATCTTCATAAAGGCTTGAAATATTAGCAATATCACTTAAAAATACTCCTGTTTTTATGCGAAGATTGCTAAGTTCTTCTAAATTTGTGGCTTCAAAATAGCCTTTGATGATATAGTTATCTTGATTGTTGTTAAGTTCACCTAGGGCTTGTTTAAAATTTTGACTTTTGATGATATTTGCTACATCAAGGGCGTTAAGATTGTATTTTCTAAGTTCGTTTGGTTTTAATTCTATGCGAATTTGGGGTTCTAAAAACCCCTTAGCTTCGATTTTTCCTACCCCATCAATCCTTTGCAAAAAAGGCTTGATTTTATCATTAATTTCGCGCATGAGTTGTAATTTATCTTTAGAATATAGAAAAAGTGAAATAGCAGAACCAGAATCTGAACTGATTTTTTCAATTTCAGGCTTAGAAGGTAGGCTTAAAGTTCCTATTTTATCACGCACATCATTGGCAGCTACTTCAAGATTTTTACCCAGTTTAAACTCAACTACACTTACACTAAAATTATCATATGCAGTTGAGGTTATGGTCTTTACTCCATCGATTTCACTTAAAGCATTTTCTATTTCTTTAGTGACTTTTGATTCTACGAAATTTAAATCCCCATTTATCTTGCTTGTGATTTTTATAAGAGGTATGGAAACATTAGGAAATAAATTTACACTCATGCTAAAAGCAGAGATTAGCCCAAAAATCATAAGAGCTAAGAAAAACATTAGCACGGTAATAGGTCGGTTTATAGCTAGTTTAAACATTTTTAATCTTTAGTGATGATTCTACCTTCACCAAAAAGCCCTGGTGTTAGATTTGTGGTTTGCACTTCAGCATAAATTTTTCTTGTTTTTACTTCTATACTTGGATAAATAAGGCTGATTTTTCCTTTCAATTCTGTACCATTTTGATCGATTTTATAAAAGAAATCATCGCCTAATCTAACTTTATCTTTATATTTTTCATCAAAACTTAAAATCAGTTTGCTTTGTGGATAGGAAAAAATTTCTATTAAAGGTTGAGCTACTCCTCCTACTCCTTCGCCCACTTGTATAAATTTGTTTGCGATAATAGCATCATAAGGTGCACGCAATTCTTTTTTTGCCATGATATTTTTATAATAAGCTATATTGATTTTTGCTTTGATTAAATTTAAATTAGCTGCATCAAATTTAGCTTTCATATCTTCATAGCTTTGTTTGTCTATAACATTTTCTACAGCTTTGATTTTTTGCATTCTGCTTTTGGTATTTTCGTATTCTACAAGGGCAAGTTGATAAGAATTTTGAGCATTTTGAAGGGCTATTTTTTCACTTTCTTGATCAAGAGCAAGTAAAAGTTCTCCTTTGCTGACTTTTTGTCCAATTTCTACAGGAATTTTTTGAACTAAACCTATGCTTTCAAGGGCAAGCTTGCTTTGTTTTGATGCTTCTACATTGAAACTCGCGTAAATTTCTTCGCCAAAGGCGTAATTAAAAGCAAGAAGTAAAAATAGAATTTTTTTCATTCTTTAACCTTTGAATTAAGATCTATACCCGCATTAAAATAATAATTTGCTTTAGTAATTTCAAATTCATTTTTAGCAAGCTCTAAATCGCTTTGTGCTTTAAATTTAGCCTCTAAAGCTTGAAGATATTCCACATAAGAAACAAGTCCTGCTTGGTATTTTTTATCTACACTTTCAAAAGCCAAATTTGCAGCATTTAAGCTAAGATTAAGAGCTAAAATTTGTTCTTGTAAAACTTTTAAACTTTTGTCTAAATAATTTAATTCTTCTTTATTTTTTCTCTCACTAAATCTTGCGTTTGCATTGGCTATTTGAACGTTTAAACGCTCTTTTTCAACTTCTTTAGCCCTTGCATTGAAATCAAAAATTTTCCATTCCATACCTAAAATAAACTGATTACCTTGAGAATATTTTTCTAAGAATTGATCTGCTAAGTTTACAAAAGGAGCTGGAACTTTTGGATTATAATTGTTTTTATAAAAGTTAAAATTATCTTGAATATAAAATTTTGGAAAATATTCAGCTTTTGCTAAATTTACACTTTCTTTAGCAAGATTGATTTGTTCTTTAGCTATCATTACTTCATAGTTTTGACTTTTTTCTTGTTGCGGATTTTCTAAAAAAGCATTCCCTTGCACTTTAAAATCTGTATCACTTAAAATTTTAATCTCTTTTTGTATATTGGCAAGTTTTAATTCATTTTGACTGAGCTCTAATAAGCTTAAATGGTATTTAGCTTTAATGCTTTCAAGTTCATCTTTAGGGCTAAGTCCTGCGTCGTAAAATTTTTGCAATCTTTCAAAAGTTGATTTTAAAAAAGCTACTTTTTGTTGATTTGCTAGTAAAATTTTTTTAAGACTTAGGGTGTTAAAATAAAGTGTGATTGCATTTAAGGCAAGGTAATTTTTGCTTTGTTCTTTGTCTAAAAGGCTTAATTTTTCTTTGCTTTCTAAAGCTCTTAAATTAGCCTCTCTAGCACCCCCATCAAAAAGTAAAAAATTAAGAGAAACTTTAGCAAATAAACTTTCTTGTGGATCGATAATGAAGCGATCTTTATTGTTGGCTACATAAGCTGAGTTTAGACTAAGAGAGGGTAGGTAATTTCTAAAAGCTTGTTCTTTGTCTAAATTTGCTTGTTCGCTTTGCATTTGCTTAATGAGATAGGATTCATTATTTTGACTTAGTGCTATAAATTCGTGCAAATTAGAAGCTAACATTGCTAAGGGATAAAGAGCTAAAAATATAGCTGATTTTAAATATTTTTCAAGCATTTGATATTTTAATATGCTTTATATAAATTTCAATTGAAGTTTTTTATATAAAATAAAATTTATTTGTTTTAAACATAAATTTTGTTAAAATCCTAGCTTTAAAATTTTATATTTAGGATGAAATTTTGTCGGTAAAAAATATTAGAAATTTTTCCATCATAGCACATATAGATCATGGAAAATCTACTCTTGCAGATAGGATTATTAGCGAGTGTGGTGCTATTAGCGATAGGCAGATGAGTTCACAAGTTATGGATACTATGGATATAGAAAAAGAGCGTGGTATCACCATAAAAGCACAATCAGTGCGTTTAAATTATAAATTTAATAATGAAAATTTTGTTTTAAATCTTATTGATACTCCTGGCCATGTGGATTTTTCTTATGAAGTGAGTCGTTCTTTGGCAAGTTGTGAAGGGGCTTTGCTTGTAGTAGATGCTTCTCAAGGTGTTGAAGCACAGACTATAGCTAATGTTTATATAGCGCTTGAAAATAATCTTGAAATCATTCCTGTGATTAATAAAATCGATTTGCCTAATGCTGATGTTGAGAAAGTAAAGCATGAAATCGAGCATATTATAGGTATAGATTGCAAAGATGCAATTTGCGTGAGTGCAAAAACAGGAGTGGGTATAAAAGAGCTTATAGAAACAATTATTACTAAAATCCCTGCACCAAAAACAGATGATGAAGCTCCTACTAAGGCTTTAATTTATGATTCTTGGTTTGATAATTATCTAGGGGCTTTGGCTTTGGTTAGAATTTATGAAGGAAGCATTGCTAAAAATGATGAAGTTTTGGTAATGAGTACAGAAAAAAAACATATAGTTCAAGATCTTTTTTATCCTCATCCCTTAAGTCCTATCAAAACTCAATCCTTGCAATCAGGCGAAGTAGGGGTTGTAGTGCTTGGGCTTAAAACAGTAGGTGATGTGCAAGTGGGCGATACTATCACCTTAGTAAAAAACAAAGCCAAAGAAGCCATAGGGGGATTTGAAAAGGCTAAAGCTTTTGTATTTGCAGGACTTTATCCTATAGAAACGGATAAATTTGAAGATTTAAGAGATGCTTTGGATAAATTAAAGCTTAATGATAGCTCCATCACTTATGAGCCTGAAACCTCTTTAGCTTTAGGTTTTGGTTTTAGGGTAGGATTTTTAGGGCTTTTACATATGGAAGTAATTAAAGAAAGACTTGAAAGAGAATTTAATCTTGATTTAATCGCCACAGCACCAACTGTAACTTATGAGATTTATCAAACCGATGGAGAGCTTATAAAAATTCAAAATCCAAGCGAATTACCGCCGGTGAATAAGATCGATCATATCAAAGAGCCTTATGTAAAAGCTACTATCATTACCCCTAGTGAATTTTTAGGAAATTTAATCACTCTTTTAAATCGAAAAAGAGGAGTGCAGATTAAGATGGACTATATTACACCTGAGCGTGTTTTATTGGAATACGATGTGCCTTTAAATGAGATTGTGATGGATTTTTATGATAAATTAAAGTCTTTAACAAAAGGATATGCGAGCTTTGATTATGAGCCTATTGAATTTCGTGTAGGGGATTTAGTAAAGCTTGATATTAAAGTAGCGGGTGAAAATGTCGATGCTTTAAGTATTATCGTGCCAAATGAAAAAGCGCAAAGTAAAGGAAGAGAACTTGTTAGTGCTATGAAGGAAATAGTTCCTAGACAGCTTTTTGAAGTGGCCATTCAAGCAAGCATAGGCAATAAAATCATCGCAAGAGAAACGGTTAAGTCTATGGGTAAAAATGTAACCGCAAAATGCTATGGTGGGGATATTACTAGAAAAAGAAAGCTTTTAGAAAAGCAAAAAGAAGGTAAAAAAAGAATGAAAGCTATAGGTAAGGTAAATTTACCTCAAGAGGCTTTTTTGAGTGTTTTAAAGATAGATTGATGATAAATTTAAAACTTGGCTTGAAATTTGCTTGTATTTTTAATACAATTTAGAAAAATATTTTTCAAAATATTTTTTAAGGAGAAAAAGATGAATAAGAAAATTTTATTTTTTATAGCATTGGCTTTATTTTTAAATGCTTGTGCGAGCAAACAAAATACTTTTACTCAAGTAAATCAGCTTTCTAAAGCTTTTCAGTGTGTTCCTTGCGAGAGTTCTAGTGGTTTTGAGGCAAAAATCAAAGGCCTTTTATATGTTAGCGATATTGGGATACAATGTTGTGCAAATAAAAGAACTTTAGATACGGGTGTGGCTCTCAAAAAAGTCTACTTGCATAGATTTTATGATTTAAAAGAAGAGCAAAAAGTGCTTAATGCCAATGGGCAAAAATTATTTGTAAATCTTGATTTTAATGCTATTTTTTATGTTTATTTAAAACAAGAGCTTGAAGCAAGAGGTATTATCGTCCTTGATGATAATAAAGCCAATTCACCTTATGTAACTAAAATTGATCTTGCTTTTACGGGTTATAGTGCAAAACAAGATAGTCTAGGACTTCATTCAAGACTTGTTGGAGTATTAAGCTTGAGTGATATTAATAAAAATAAAAAATTCACTTTACGCACCAAACAAGATGTTCAAGGTTTTGAAAATTTAAAAGATATCAGTTTTTACACACATTTACTGATTAAACAGATGGCAAATAAAGCAGCAAGCATAATCTCAGAGCTTTGAAATGTTTAAATTGCGGAGTTTTTACTCTGCTTTGTTTTTGTCATCATTGCGCTGAAGAATTATCGGAATTTTCTTTAGGCGTAAGAGAACTTGAAAAAGATTTTAAAGTTTATTCTTTTTATAAATATCATGAGATTAAACATCTTTTGCACGCTAAACATAAATTTTATGGTTATTTTGTATTTCATTTCTTGGCAAAATTAAGTTTTTTTAAATTTAAAAATTTTTTTTCTGTAAATGAGCAAATTAATGTTATTCCTTTAGATGATAGAGTTGAAAATTTACTTTATTCTCATTCAGCCATCTTAGCAAAATATTTAAAGACAGAATTTATTAAGCCTATATTTGGTGCCTTACATGCACAAAATCATCTAAAGTATTCTGGAAAAAGTTTAAAATTTAGACAAGACAATAAAAGAAAATTTAAACTTTTAAAAAAAATTAACAATCCTGTAATTTTGGTAGATGATATTGTATCTTCGGGTTCTAGTTTACTTGAAGCTAAGCAATTTTTAGAAAAAAATAAAATTTCTGTTCTTTTTGCGGTTGTTTTAGCTGATGCAAAAGTTTAATATGCTATAATAATAGTTTGAAATTGCGAAGGAAAATTGATGGAGAATATTTTTAATAAAGATTCTGATATTGAACTTATAGATATAGAAAATTCTATTAAAAGTAGTTATTTGGATTATTCTATGAGCGTTATTATCGGTCGTGCACTTCCTGACGCTAGAGATGGCTTAAAGCCTGTTCACAGAAGAATACTTTATGCTATGAATGATCTTGGCGTAGGAAGTAGAAGTGCATATAAAAAATCTGCTCGTATAGTAGGGGATGTTATCGGTAAGTATCATCCACATGGCGATATTGCTGTTTACGATGCCTTAGTAAGAATGGCACAAGATTTCTCTATGCGTTATCCAAGTATCGATGGACAAGGAAACTTTGGTTCTATCGATGGTGATGGCGCTGCTGCAATGCGTTATACTGAAGCTAGAATGACAATTTTAGCAGAAGAGCTTTTACGCGATATAGATAAAGATACGGTAGATTTTGTTCCAAACTACGATGATTCTATGAGTGAGCCCGATGTTTTACCTGCTAGGGTGCCAAATTTATTATTAAATGGCTCTAGTGGTATTGCTGTAGGTATGGCGACAAATATTCCTCCGCATAGTCTTAACGAGCTTGTAGATGGACTTTTGTATTTGCTTGATCATAAGGATGCTAGTTTAGAAGATTTGATGCAATTTATCAAAGGTCCTGATTTCCCAACGGGTGGGATAATTTATGGCAAAAAAGGCATTATCGAAGCTTATCGCACAGGGCGTGGTAGAGTAAAAATAAGAGCTAAAACTCACATAGAAAAAAAATCCAATAAAGACATTATCGTTATAGATGAACTTCCATATCAGACTAATAAAGCAAGACTCATAGAACAAATTGCAGAGCTTGTAAAAGAAAAGCAAATCGAAGGAATTTCAGAAGTTAGAGATGAGAGTGATAGAGAAGGAATTCGTGTTGTAATCGAACTCAAGCGTGAGGCGATGAGTGAGATAGTGCTTAATAATCTTTTTAAATCTACTACAATGGAAAGTACTTTTGGTGTGATTATGCTTGCTATTCACAACAAAGAGCCAAAAATCTTTTCTTTAATTGAACTTTTAAATCTTTTCTTAAACCATAGAAAAACAGTGATTATCAGACGAACAATTTTTGAACTTCAAAAAGCAAGAGCAAGAGCTCACATTTTAGAAGGTTTAAAAATAGCTTTAGATAATATTGATGAAGTTATAGCTTTAATTAAAAATAGTCCTGATAATACTACAGCAAGAGATTCTTTGGTAGCTAAATTTGGACTTACCGAGCTTCAAGCTAATGCGATTTTAGATATGAAACTCGGCCGTTTAACAGGACTTGAAAGAGAAAAAATTGAAAATGAACTTGCAGAGCTTATGAAAGAAATCGCAAGACTTGATGAGATTTTAAAAAGCGAAACTTTGCTAGAAAATCTTATCCGCGATGAATTAAAAGAGATAAAAAGCAAATTTGATGTGCCGCGTATTACGCAAATAGAAGATGATTATGATGATATTGATATTGAAGATTTGATTCCTAATGAAAATATGGTTGTAACCATTACTCATCGTGGATACATTAAAAGAGTGCCAAGTAAACAATACGAAAAACAAAAACGCGGTGGAAAAGGTAAGCTTGCTGTAACGACTTATGATGATGATTTTATCGAAAGTTTCTTTACTGCTAATACTCATGATACATTAATGTTTGTTACTGATAGAGGACAGCTTTATTGGTTGAAAGTTTATAAGATACCTGAAGGCTCAAGAACAGCTAAAGGAAAAGCGGTTGTTAATTTGATTAATTTACAAGCTGATGAAAAAATCATGGCTATCATTCCGACTACTGATTTTGATGAAAACAAATCCTTATGTTTCTTTACTAAAAATGGTATAGTAAAACGCACCAATTTAAGTGAATATCAAAATATCAGAAGTGTGGGTGTAAAAGCGATTAACTTAGATGAAAATGATGAATTAGTTACTGCTATTATCGTTCAAAGAGATGAGAATGAAGAAACAGGACTTTTAGATGATGACAGTCTTAATGATGAAAATACAAACTCTGATGAAAATTTAATTGAATCCATTAAGGGTAAAATGCTCTTTGCAGTGACTAAAAAGGGTATGTGTATTAAATTTCCTCTTGCAAAAGTGCGTGAGATTGGTCGCGTAAGTCGTGGGGTAACAGCTATTAAGTTTAAAGAGAAAAATGACGAATTAGTAGGTGCTGTTGTTATAGAAAATGATGAGCAAGAGATTTTAAGTATCAGCGCTAAGGGTATAGGAAAGCGAACAAATGCGGGAGAATATAGACTTCAAAGCAGAGGCGGAAAAGGTGTCATTTGTATGAAGTTAACCGATAAAACCAAAGAGCTTATTAGCGTTGTAATTGTAGATGAAAGTATGGATTTAATGGCACTAACAAGCAGTGGTAAAATGATACGCGTTGATATGCAAAGCATTAGAAAAGCGGGGCGTAATACCAGTGGTGTTATTGTGGTTAATGTTGAAAATGACGAGGTGGTTAGCATCGCTAAATGTCCTAAAGAAGAGCTTGAGGATGAAATAAGCGATGAAAACTTAGATTTAAATTTATAATAGTTATTTGAGTTGGAACGCTTTTTGCTTTTTTATCAAATAATTACAATATTTTGAAGGTGTAAATATGAAAAAATTTTATTTTATGCTAATAATAGCAGGAATTTTTGCAGGGTGTACAGCGAGTACAAACAGTACTACAGCTAAAAATCCAAATAGTCCAAGTACTTCAGCTCAAGCATCGGATATTGTTGTTCAAAAAGTGGATAAAGACGATGTTCGTGATATTATTAGAGAAGAAAAAATGCTAGCTCCTGATGTAAGCGAAAGTGAGCTTAGTTTTAGTGCTGTAGGAGAAGGAATTGCTCCTCTTAATACTGTTTCAAGTGCTCAAGCTTTAGCATTAGCAAAAAGAGCCGCAATTACAGATGCTTATAGACAGCTTGCAAGTAAGCTTTATGGCGTTAAAGTTAATGGTAAAGATACTGTAAAAGATGCAATGCTTAGAAGCTCAACCATCACTGCACAAGTAAATGGTTTAATTAAAAATGCTAGCATAATTGATGAGAATTTTAATCAAGGCCTTTACAGAGTTAATGTAGAACTTAAGATTGATGCGGACAAGTGGAAAGAATTGTTTGCTTATTAATATTTTTTAGTTTTAAACTAATTGCCCAAGATGAATTTATATTTTGGGCAGAACTTTCTAACAAAAATTTAATCCTTTTTCATCAAAGTCAAAATTTATCCCCTGCAATGACGCGTAGTGAAAATACTATAAGTGAATTTGCTTGCGAAATTTCTTATACTGATGATGATTTAAAAAAACTTCCAAGAACAGAATTGGGTATGATAGATGATGATATGTCTAAGGCTATTAAATTTGATTTTTTAAATGCCCATAAAGATGAATTAAGTGATTGTTTTATGGGTGCTAGAATTTCTGTAAAAGATATAGTCAAAACAGACTTGTTAAAAGCACAAAATGAAACCTATGTTAAAATTTTACCTTTGCGTTTTAGTGTAGAATTTGGAGAAAGAAATGCTTTGATTTACTATCTTAAAAAAAAGTAAATTTAAGCCGTATTTTGCTATTATTTGCTAAAAAATCAAAGGCTAGTTATGAATTTGGTGATTGTTGAAGATGATATCAATATGCGAAAATCCCTTGAAATAGCTCTTGGGGAATATGAAGAATTTCAAATAAAATCTTACAAATCAGCCACAGAAGCTTTAAAAAAAATTGATTCAGATACAGATTTGATTATTACAGATATTAATATGCCTGGAATTGATGGACTAGAATTTATTAAGGCTTGTGAAAATAAATATGATTTTATCATTATGACAGGAAATGCAACTTTAAATCGCGCCATAGAAGCGGTACGCTTAGGTGTGAAGGATTTTTTAACTAAACCTTTTGATATAGAAACTTTGGTTGAGGCTATCAAGCGTGCAAAAGTTATTCGAGAAAAAACTGCGGATAAAAAAATAAAAAAGCAAGAAGAAAAACAAGAAAATGGTTTTTTCTCGAGTTCTGATAAATTAGAACAAGTTTTAAGCTTGAGTCAAAAGGCTGCTAAAACAGATGCATCAGTTATGCTTTTTGGTGAGAGTGGCGTGGGTAAAGAAGTTTTTTCACGTTTTATTCATCAAAATTCTAAACGCTCCCAAAAGCCTTTTGTAGCTATCAATATGGCTGCCATCCCTTCAAATTTGATAGAAAGTGAGCTTTTTGGATTTGAAAAAGGGGCATTTACTGATGCTAATGCCACCAAAATAGGACTTTTTGAAATGGCAAATAATGGAACTTTATTTTTAGATGAAATAGGTGAAATGCCTTATGAAATTCAAGCCAAACTCTTAAGGGCCTTGCAAGAAAAAGAAATCACAAGACTTGGAAGTACTAAAAGTATCAAAATAGATGTAAGGATTATTAGTGCGACCAATGCAAATTTGCAAGATAAGATCGATAATGGAGAATTTAGATCGGATTTGTATTATCGTTTAAATACAGTTCCTATTAATATACCCCCTTTAAGAGAAAGAAAAGAAGAAATTTTGGGCATAGCGCAAAAAGTTTTAGAAAATACTTGTAAAGAGTATGAGCTCGAAATGAAAAAAATAAGTCAAGAAGCTCAAAAAGCTTTGCTTGAATATAATTTTCCAGGCAATATAAGAGAGCTTATTTCTATAGTTCAGCGTGCTTGTATTTTAAGCGAGGGATTAGAAATTTCAGAACAAGATTTATTTTTAGAAGCAAGAAGTGTAAAAAAAGATGTAAAAAATTTAGAAAAAGAATTGCTAGAGCAAATTTTAGAGCAATGTGAATTTGATAAAGAAAAAGTAAGCAACGAACTTGGAATGAGTATAGAAAATTTAAACAATAAAATCAAACAATACAAAATAAAGGAAAAATAATGTCAAAAAAACAAAAAATAGCTATAGTTGGAGCAACAGGTGCGGTTGGAGAAGAGCTTTTAAATGTATTAGATGAGCTTGATTTTCCAGTCGAGAGTATTTTGCCTTTGGCTAGTGCAAAAAGCGCAGGTAATCAAATAGAATTTAGAGGCAAATCTTATACAATAAAAGAGCTTACCGAGGATGTTTTTAGAGAAAATCCTGTAGATATAGCTTTTTTTAGTGCAGGCGGAAGTGTAAGTGAAAAATATGCTAAATTTGCTGCAGAAGCAGGTGCTGTGATAATTGATAACACAAGTCATTTTAGAATGGAAAAAGATGTGCCTTTAGTCGTTCCAGAATGCAATCCTGAAGATATTAAAGAATGGAAAAAAACAGGTATCATTGCAAATCCAAATTGTTCAACTATACAAATGGTGCATATTTTAAAACCTTTAAATGATGCTTTTGATTTAAAGCGTGTGGATGTAAGTACCTATCAAGCAGCAAGTGGAGCAGGTAAGGAAGGTATGGAAGAATTGGTTCGCGCAATGCAAAGCTTTTTTGCTTTCAAGCTTGATGAATTTGAAGCTCAAACATTTCCTCATACTTTAGCACTTAATTTGATTCCTCAAATTGATGTATTTATGGATAATGGCTATACAAAAGAAGAGCTTAAAATGATCAATGAAACACAAAAAATTCTTCATAAAAATTTAGAAATTTCAGCTACTTGTGTAAGAGTTCCAGTTTTAAGAAGTCATAGTGAAGCAATTACTATGCATTTTGCAAAAGAAGTAGATGTAAATAAAGCAAGAGATATACTCCAAAATGCACCAAGTGTTGTTGTTATAGATGAACCAAAAGATAAAAAATATCCTATGCCTTTAATGACTAGCGATACAAATGAAACCTATGTGGGTAGAATTCGCTTAGATGTTACACATAAAAATATACTTCATCTTTGGTGCGTAGCAGATCAAATTCGCGTAGGTGCTGCTACAAATGCAGTGCGCATTGCTCAAAAATGGTTAGAATTAGAAAATAAATAAAAGGAGTAAAAGAGTGTTAGAGAAAATTTTTGAATCCTTGCTTGTTAAAAGTCGTATTGTTACAATTTTACCCGTAATATTCGGTCTTGTGGGCGCTTTTGTTTTATTTTTTATTGCAAGCTATGATGTTTTAAAAGTAATTCTTTATACTTATCAATATTTCTTTAGCGCTGGAATCAAGATTGATTTACATGAAGATGTGGTAGCTTTGATTATAGGAGCTGTAGATCTTTATCTTATGGCTTTGGTTTTATTTATTTTTTCTTTTGGAGTGTATGAACTTTTTATTAGCGAGATAGAAGAATTTAAACAAACCAAGCAAAGTAAAGTCTTGGAGGTGCATAGTTTAGATCAGCTTAAAGATAAGCTTGCAAAAGTGATTATCATGGTTTTGGTAGTAAATTTCTTTCAAAGGGTATTGCAAATGAAATTTGCTACTCCTACAGATATGGCTTTTCTTGCCGGATCTATTTTAGCTCTTTGTGTGGGGCTTTATTTTTTACACAAGGGCGGACATTGAGGCTTGATTATCTTTTTTTGATATAATTAAAATTTTGGTTTGTAAGGGTGATTATGAAAAAGCTATTTTTGATTTTATTGGCGGTAATTAATGTTTTAACTTTTTCTTATGCGGCTCCCTTAGATGAAGTTTTTAAAGATGTTGAAGTTTCGGGCGTTGTGCGCTATAGATACGAGACGCAAAGGGTTAAAAAAACAGATAATAAAAACAAAAAACACAATGTTACAAACCGCACCGAAATCACTATAAAATAGAGGTAGGATATGTTTCGTTACTTGACAATTTTTTCGATTTTTGTTGTAGCGCTTTTTGGTATAAATTTGAAGTCTTTTTTTACTTATACTTTTGATGCAAATAAACAATACGATATGGTTCAAGCCAAGGATTTATATTTTAAAAATAAATGCAATACTTGCCATGGAGATAATGCTGAAAAAAGTGTCGCAGGTTCTAGAGTATTAAAAGATATGTCTCCTGAGGATATTAAAGCGGCCTTGGTGGGTTATACTCTTGATGGTAGTACTTCTGCTAATGCTTCACAAATGGCTTTTTATGCTAGAAATTTAAGCCACGATGATATGGATAATATCATTGCATATATCAAGGGTGGAAATTTTGCTGTTGATTTGCAAGTGAAAGATTTATTAGAAGAAGAACCACCGCAAAAAACGAAACATAATACTTTTTTAAAATAAAATATTGAGTTTAATTTAATGAAAGGATGGATAAGATGAAAAAAGTTACTTTAGTTTTTAGTGCCTTAGCTTTGGCAAATTGTTTATATGCAAAAACAATTAATTTAGGAGTAGTGTTGCCATTAACAGGACCAGTGGCTGCTTATGGGCAAGATGTTTTTAATGGTATAGAACTTGCTAATAAATTAAATGCTAAGTTAGATAATGGTGATGAAGTAAAGTTAATCGTTATTGATACTAAAGGCGATAAACTTGAAACTACAAGTGCAGTAAATCGTCTTATAGCGCAAGATAAGGTTATAGGGATTATAGGAGAGGCTACCACGCCAAATACTATACAAGCTATATCAATTGTAGAAGATAAAAAAATTCCACTCATTGCTCCAGTAGCTTCAGGAGATAAACTTCTAGAGGGCAAAAAATACGCTTCTCGTGTGTGCTTTAGTGATAGTTTTCAAGGGGATAAATTTGCGAGTTATGTTACAAAAGAATTAAACCTTAAAAATGCTGTTGTTATTATAGATCAAAGTAATGTTTATTCTTTAGGACTTGCAAAAGCTTTTGAAAAATCTTTAAAAGAGAATGGCGGTAAGGTGATCAAAAAACTTGCAATCAGTTCAGGCGATAAAGATTTTAGAGCTGTAGTTTCACAGCTTAAAAGTTTAAATCCTGATTTTGTTTATATGCCAATTTATCATCCTGAAGCTGCTCTTATTGCTAGACAAGCTAAACAAATTGGTTTTGATAAATTATTAGCTGCTGGAGATGGGGTTAATAATCAAACTTTTATAGATTTGGGCTCAACTGCTGTAAATGGAGTGGTTTTTACAGATAGTTTTGACTCAAGTAACCCTTCTACTGCTCGTGGTAAAACTTTTATCAATGAATATGAAAAAATAAAAGGCAATGCAAATCTTCCAGCTTTTTCAGCTATGGGTGCGGATGCTTATTATGTAATGCTAAATGCTATGAATGCTTGCCAAAATACACTTACTAGCGAGTGTATCAATGAAAAAATCCATCAAACAAGCAATTATGAAGGTGTGGGTGGAATTATTAGCATTGATGCAAGCGGTAATGCAATTCGTCCTGTTGTTATAAAAGAAATACAAGATGGCAAGCAAGTTTATAAAACTTTAATCAATCCTAAGGAAAAGTAATGAAAAAGAAAATAATTTTAGCAGCAGCTTTGGCTTTAAGTTTACAAGCAAAAGAAGTAAATTTAGGAGTTGTTTTACCTTTAAGTGGGGTAACGGCAGCTTATGGACAAAGTGCTTTGGAGGGTATAAAATTAGCTAATGAAATGCAAAGTACTTTAGCTAACGGAGATAAAATCAATCTTGTTGTTTTGGATACTAAGGGAGATAAGATCGAATCCGCAAGTGCTGCTACCCGCCTTGTAAATCAAGATAAGGTATTAGGACTTATCGGTGAAATGGTTACTGCAAATACTTTACAAGTAATGCGCATAGCTGAAGAAAATAAAGTTCCTCTTATCGCTCCTGCTGCAACAGGAGATAAGCTTTTAGAAAACAAATTATATTCAAGTAGAGTTTGCTTTATGGATAGTTTTCAAGGCTCATCTTTGGCAAAATACGCTTTTGAAAAATTAAACCACAAAAAAGCTGTGATTGTGGTTGATCAAAGTACGGATTATTCTTTAGGACTTGCTAAGGCTTTTGAAAAAGAATTTAAGGCTAAGGGTGGTGAAATTTTAAAAACTCTTAGAGTAAATTCAGGCGATAAAGATTTTAAAGCTATTGCAACTCAAATTAAAATTTTAAATCCTGATTTTATTTTCCTTCCGCTTTATTATAGTGAAGCTTCTTTGTTTGTTAGACAAGCAAAGCTCATAGGTTTAAATATCCCAATGGGTTCAGCTGATGGGGTTGCAGATGCTACTTTTATTAAATTAGCAGGCAATGCAAGCGAAGGATATATTTTTACAGATAGCTTTGATGCAAACAATCCTACAACCCAGCTAAGTAAAGATTTTATAGCTAAATACGCAAAGGAAAATCAAAGTAAAGAGGTTCCAAATTTTACAGCTATGGGAGCGGATGCTTATTTTGTAATGTTTAATGCTATGAATGCTTGCCAAAATACACTTACAAGTGAGTGTATTAATGAAAAAATTCACCAAACAAACAATTATGAAGGAGTTTCTGGGGTTATTAGTATCGATAAAAGCGGAAATGCAACTCGTTCTGTGGTAGTGAAAGAAATTAAAAATCAAAAACAAACTTATAAAGATACTATAAATCCTTAGGAAAAATATGGACTCTACTTTATTTTTACAACAACTTGTTAATGGTCTTAGTCTAGGCAGTATGTACGCACTTATTGCCGTGGGCTATACCATGGTATATGGTGTATTAAGGCTGATCAATTTTGCACACGGTGATATTATGATGGTGGGTGCTTATATAGCCCTTTTGTTGATAAATTTTTTTTCTCCAATTATCAATCATTTAAATCAAACTTTTTTTGGTAGCGATGAGCTTGGAAAATATCTTGTTGTTATTTTTGCAGCTGCACTTGTGGCTTCTATGATCTTTTCTTCTATTGTGGGAATATTGATAGATAAAATTGCCTATAAGCCTTTAAGAAAAGCTCCTAGAATTTCATTATTGATAACTGCAATCGGTATTAGCTTTTTTTTACAAAATCTTTTTAATGTGATTTTTACTTCAACCGAACAGCAATTTCCAGCACCGCCAATATTTGAAACTTTGGTTAGCATAGGCGGTGTTAGTACAACTTTAGGTTCGTTGCTTGTACCTTTAGTAACTCTAGTAGTAATGCTTGGAGTCCTTTTTATCCTTTATAAAAGTAAATACGGCATAGCCATTCGTGCTTTGGCTTTTGATATACAAACTGTAAATTTAATGGGAATTAATGCAAATAGAATTATTGCCATTGTTTTTGCTTTAGGATCTGCTTTAGCTGCTCTAGCAGGGATTTTTTGGTCGAGTAATTACTATTCTGCTTATCCTACTATGGGGACTTTAGTTGGACTTAAGGCCTTTGCAGCAGCAGTTTTAGGAGGGATTGGCTCTGTAGTAGGAGCGGTTCTAGGAGGACTCATCATAGGATTGACTGAAGTTATGGCCGTGGCTTTCTTTCCAGAGCTTTCGGGTTTTAAGGATGCTTTTGCTTTTATTTTTCTTGTGTTTATCTTACTTTTTAGACCAACGGGAATTTTGGGCATAAATTTTGAAAAGAGTAGGTTTTAAAAATGGTAAAAATTAAAATTTCAGCTTTAGTTTATATTGTTTTAGCTATTGCTTTTATTATGCTTGCTCCACAATTTTTTGATGGCTATGGTATTGGTATATTAAATCAAATTGCTATTTATATTACTTTAGCAGTAAGTTATAATTTAATCAATGGTGTCACAGGTCAGTTTTCTTTAGAGCCAAATGGTTTTATAGCAGTAGGTGCTTATGCTGCGGCTCTAGTGCTTTTAAGCTCGGAACAAAAATTAGATTTATTCAGTTTAGAAGACCCAAATCCTATCATTTTAGCTTTGCATACAAATTCTTTCATCTTAGCACTTTTAGTCGCTGGCTTTAGCGCTTGTGTTTTATCTTTAATCCTTGCTTTTGCTGTTTTTCGTGTAAGAGGGGATTATCTAGCTATTGTAACTTTAGGTTTTGGTATTATTATCCAAAAATTAGCGATTAATTTTCCAAGTTGGACAAATGGATCTATGGGCTTAAATGGTATTCCTTTGCTTTCAAATCTTTATTGGACAGGTGGAGTGGCGATTATATCTGTTATTTTGATTTTAAATTTGGTTTATTCTAAATTTGGCAGGGCAATGCAAGCAATTAGGGATGATGAAGACGCTGCGAGCGCTATGGGAGTAAATACTTTTTGGACTAAAACTCTTGCTTTTGGAACTTCTGCTTTTTTAGAGGGCGTAGGTGGAGGACTTTTGGTTTGTCTTCTTGCCTCTGTTTCTCCAGAGCAATTTGGTTTTGAATTTACTTTTATGTTGCTTATAATTATAGTTTTAGGCGGCTTAGGTTCTACTACGGGAGCTATTTTGGGAGCTATTTTGATCATAGGTGGAAGAGAGTGGTTAAGATTTTTAGATGAAATGCAGATTAAAATCGATTTTCTAGGTATCGATATGGGTTCTATGCCAGGACTTAGAATGGTGGTTTTTTCTTTAATTCTTATTTTAGTTATGCTTTTTGCACGACGCGGAATTTTTGGCGATAGAGAGCTTAATTCCTTCTTTAAAAGACCTTCTAAAAAAGGACTTAAATAATGATTTTGGAGCTTAAGAATATTACTAAAAAATTTGGGGAAGTGAGAGCTATTAATGAAACTTCTTTTCATATTAAAGAGGGTGAAATTTTTGCTCTAATTGGTCCTAATGGTGCGGGCAAAACAACACTTTTTAATATTATTACAGGCAATTATAAACCAACAAGCGGAGAAGTATTTTTTCAAAATAAGAAAATTAACGATTTAAAGCCTCATAAAATTGTGCATTTAGGCATAGCAAGAACCTTTCAAAACATTAGATTATTTTCAAGTATGAGTGTGCTTGAAAATGTTATGATAGGTTTTGATAAACAAATGAAATATAGCGTTTTGGAAGCTTTTTTGCATTTAGGTCGTTTCCATAGGGTTGAGCAAGAATTTAAAAATAAAGCTTATAAGCTTTTAGAAGAACTCGGTATTAGTGAATTTGCAGATGAGAAAGCTACGAGTTTAAGTTATGGTCAGCAAAGAAAAGTTGAAATTGCAAGAGCTATGGCTACAAACCCAAAACTTCTTTTACTTGATGAACCTGCTGCAGGTATGAATTCTAGCGAAAGCGATGAATTAGCAGAGCTTATTTTAAAGCTTAGAAAAGACTATAAGATCAGCGTTTTGCTTATAGAGCACGATATGAAATTTGTTAATAAGCTTTGTGATAAAGTTTTGGTGCTTGATTACGGTAAGACTATTTTTGAAGGAAAAATAAGTGATGCTGTAAATCATAAAGAGGTAATTGCTGCTTATTTGGGAGATTTTGATGCTAGTAGTTAAAAATTTGCATGTTTATTATGGCTTGATTGAAGCAGTTAAGGGTATAGATTTTAAAGTAGAAACAGGTCATATAGTTTCTCTTATTGGCTCTAATGGAGCAGGAAAGACTTCTACTCTCAATGCGCTTTTAAATGCAGTAAAACGAACTGGAGAAATAAATTTTTTAGGTTATGATACAAAAAGGCATCTAACTCATACTTTGGTGCAAAAAGGTATAGCTTTAGTGCCTGAAGGAAGGCGCGTTTTTATCAATCTTAGTGTCGAAGAAAATTTAAAAATAGGTGCTTATAATAATAGTGAAAACTATGAGCACTTAAGAGAGCAAATGTATAAGTTATTTCCAAGACTTGCGAGCAAAAAACATGCTATGGCAGGAAATTTAAGTGGAGGGGAAGCTCAAATGCTTGCTATTTCAAGAGCTTTGATGAGCGAACCTAAGCTTTTAATGCTTGATGAGCCCTCGCTTGGACTTGCTCCTAAGATAGTTGGAGAGGTTTTTGATATCATAGTGCGTTTAAAGGAAGAGGGCATTACTATACTTTTAGTGGAGCAAAATGCTTACTCTGCGTTAAAGATAAGTGATTATGCTTATGTTTTAGAAAATGGACTTATTGCAATGCAAGGTGAGGCTAAAAAACTTATAGGCGATGACAATATTAGAAAAAAATATTTAGGATTATGATACAGAGGTTAGGATATGAAAAATATTATTAAAAGTGTGGGTGATTTAAGAATTTCTATAGTTTTATTTTTGCTTTTTGCTTTATCTTGTGGTTTGGCAACCTTTATAGAGAGTGCTTATGGTACACCTACTGCATGGGCAATGGTATATGATAGTTTTTGGTTTGAGTATATACAGCTTTTGTTAGGCATAAATTTATTATTTGGAATGTTTCGTTATAAGATGTTTGCTCTAAAAAAAATGCCTTTGATGATTTTTCATTTTTCTTTTCTTTTTATCTTGCTTGGCTCTGCTATAACTCGTTATGGTGGTTTTGAAGGTTTATTAGCGATTCGAGAGCACACTCAAAATGCTTTAGTTGAAAGCTCTAAAACCTCTTTAAGAATTTCTACTATTAAAGATGGCGAGCGTTATACTTCCGTAAATGATCGTTACATAGGAAATTTACCTTTTGCAAATTCTTTTAAATTAAATTTAAATATGGGAGATGAAAAAGCTGTTTTAAAATATGAAAATTTAATTTTAGATGCAGATTATACTTATAAAGAAGATAATGTTTCTTCACCCTTGCTTGTTTTGACTATTTCTGAAAAAAATTCCCAAGGTGCGAATTTGGAATTTAGATCAGGAGAGGTACAAAATATCAACGGAATTAATTTTGCCTTTATGAATGATGATGTGGCTAAACCTTATATCAAAATAGATAAAAATTTAAAATTAAGCTCAAGTGAAAATTTAAGCGTTTTTAACATGAAAAAAGGCGAGAATTCAACTCTTAAAATTGGCGAAAAGGCAGATGCTAAAGATCTTAGATTATATAGTTTGGATAATTTAAATTTTGTAGTGAAATTTGCTTCTTTGCATGGAGCTCAAGAAATTCAAGGTGTTAACAGGCCGCAAGATGAAAGCTTTTGGCTATGGTTTAAATCAGCTTGGTTAGAATTTGCAAGAACTATAATGATATCAAGCTTTGGGGAGCCACAAAACTGGAAAGCTTCATGGCTTACGAATTTTAAAGATTTTGCTATGAGTAAGGATTATCAAGCTTTGGAATTAAAAGGAGCACATGCGCTAAAACTTCAATTAGATTATAAGAATGAAAGTAAAGAATTTTATGTATTTGAATACAATAAACCTACCGTAGTAGAACTTGCTGGGCAAAAATTCTTTATTTCTTGGGCGCTTGCATATGAGCAATTGCCTTTTGAAATTTATTTAAGAGATTTTGTTATAGATCGTTATCCTGGATCTATGTCTCCTGCTTCTTATGCAAGTGAAATTACGGTTAAAAATAATGAAGATAATTTCGATTATAGGATTTTCATGAATAATGTGTTAGATTATAAGGGTTATAGATTTTATCAAAGTTCTTACGATCAGGATGAAAAAGGGACGATATTATCAGTCAATAAAGACCCGGGTAAAATTCCTACATATATAGGTTATTTCTTGCTTTGTTTAGGTATGTTTTTAAATTTCTTAAACCCACATTCAAGATTTAGAACTCTAGCAAGACTTATCAACAAAGACGCTCTGAAGCATACTGCTAGTGTTTTGGCTTTATTTGTAGCTTTATTTGGAGCAGATAAAATGCTTGCTCAAGATTTAAATATAAGCTTAGAGCAAAATATACCTATAGTGGATAAAGCACATGTTAAAGAGCTTAAAGCCCTTATCGTGCAAAAATCTGTAGATGGTAGAATGATACCTTTTGATACTTTAGCTAGAGAAATTTTGGAAAAAATTCATAAGAGTGCAGACTATAAAGGACAAGAAGCAAGCGCTATAATGCTTTCAATGCTTATCAATGTAGATTTATGGCAAAATGAAGCCTTTATTTTAATGCCAAGCAATAAAAATGTTCGTGAGGCTATCGCTGAAATTTTAGAAATTTCTCCAGAATTAAAATATGTCAAATATAAGGATTTCTTTGATGCTAATAATCGTTACAAACTTCAAAAATATGTGGAAAATGCTAACCGCAAAAACCCAAATGCTAGAGGGGTATTTGATAAAGAAATCATTTATTTAGATGAAAGAGCAAATGTTGTAAATTTGGTTTTTAGTGGAGAACTTTTTAAATTTATTCCTATACAAAATCATGACAATAATGCATGGTTGGCTCCTTTTTCTGCTATTACAACACTTAAGGATGAAGAGGGTCAGTTTGTTTTTACACTTATAAAAAATTATTTTTCTTCTGTGGACTCAGCTTTTCATGATGGAAATTGGACAAGAGCTAATGAAGCTTTAGGTTTTATCAAACAATATCAAGAGAAAATAGGGCATGAGGTTATGCCTAATAAAACAAAAGTAGAGATGGAAATTTTTTCAAATAAAGCTGAAATTTTTGTCAAACTTGCTCCTGTATATTTAATCGCGGGATTTTTATTGTTGATTGTTCTTTTGATTAAAATGGTTGCGCCAAAACTTAAAATTTCTCTTATATTTAAAGTCATTTATATTTTAAATATTTTAGCCTTTATAGTCCATACTGTAGGACTTGGATTGCGTGCTTACTTAGCAGATCATGCTCCTTGGAGTAATGGATATGAGAGTATGGTTTATATAGCTTGGGCTTTATCTCTTTCAGGAATTTTCTTTTCTAGAAAAAGTCCGATTGCTTTATCTTTGACTTCTATACTTGCGGGTATTGTTTTAGCTGTGGCTCACTTAAGTGAGATGAATCCACAAATTACAAATCTTATGCCAGTGCTTAATTCGTATTGGCTTAGTATCCATGTGTCAGTTATTACTGCTAGCTATGGATTTTTAGGACTTTGTTCTTTGCTTGGAATTTTTACTTTATTGTTAATGTGTTTTTTAAAAGAAAACAATCAATACAATCAAAGTATTTTAAGAAATATCACAGAAGCAACTCGAATTAATGAAATGTCAATGATTTTTGGACTTTGTTTGCTTACTGTTGGAAATTTCTTAGGTGCAATTTGGGCCAATGAGAGTTGGGGTAGATATTGGAGTTGGGATCCAAAAGAAACTTGGGCTTTGGTAAGTATTTTGGTTTATGCGGCTATTTTGCATATTAGAATGATTCCAAAATATTCTAATCAATTTACCTTTGCATTATGGAGTATGTTTGCTTATTGGGTTGTTATTATGACTTATTTTGGAGTAAATTATTTCTTAGTAGGTTTGCATTCTTATGCTGCAGGAGAAGCTGCTCAAATTCCTAGTTATGTTTATTGGGGAGTTGTGATTATGATTGTTTTAGCATTACTTGCAAGAAGAAAGCGTGAGTTTGTAGGCAAACTTTAATGAGCCATATTTTTTGGGTGATTATTTGCACCTCTGGAGCTTTGCTCCTCTTTTTGAGTTTGATAGCTTATTTGATTCTCAGTGATAATAAAAAGAAAAATAAAAAACAAAAAAATACTGAGAATACAGCTAAAGCCCGCAAATTTGATAATGATTTAAATAAGATGATAGCAGCGGCGAGTGATTTAAAATATAGCGATCGTGATTTAAAGGAGTTGGTAAAGCTCTTTGTTCAAACACATAAGCTAGGCTCTAAAACTTCTAAAGAATTAGATGAAAAAACAAAAAATAAATTAGAATTTGTATCCGCTTTAGCTGCTAACCCAAAAGCTAGCCCTCAAACTGTAAGTTTTTTAAATCAAGAGCTTAAAAAAATTTCTGCTTCTTACAAAAAAGAAATCGATGCCTATGAGCAGATGGGTTTAGCAAAAAGAAAAATCAAAGAAGAGAAATAAAACCAGATTTAAATTTTTTAAGCGTATGTGTTTTTAAAGAAATTACAAGCAATTATGGTGGAGTTTATATTTTGATAAAGAGATAAGAGAAGAGATATTACAGAGAGAAAGCATATTTTAAAGGCGCTAAAGGACGAGAGTTTGGGTGATGATATTTGAGATTGGTTGCAAGATGCAAGCAGAAAATATCTTGTTGTTTTACATACCATGATAAATTATAGTGTAGAAAGCTATGGATTATTTGGAGATGAAAGAGAGGTGGGTAGCTTTACAAGCGTAGGACACAAAGGTGTTGATGGTGGATAAGTTAAAGCAAAATTTTATTATCACATCTAATAATTACGCGGACAAAAATATGCCTATCAAGGAGTAAGTATGCGTTTTTATAAAATGCTTCTGGCTTTAATCTTAAGTACAAATTTAGCCAATGCTTATGATACTACTATTATTTATAATGAAGATAAACCTATTTTTAAACTTGATTTTTACAATAAAGGAGAAAATACGGTTTTTTTGGTGAAACTGTTGCCTCTTCCTATACTTTAAATGAGATTCAAAGAAATGAAATCATTCGTGCGACTCAATTTTGGGCTAATATTATAGGAGCTAGTGCAATCAATTCTTCCCCCATTCCTATCAGTGTAAGTACCTTTGATATTCCAAATGCCAATGCATTATCTTATGATTTCTTTTCTAGTCCTATATTTAATAGGGTATTACAAGGAGAAAGTATAGATACTATTAGACAAGAACTTATAGGTGTATCAGAAGATTTTTTTACTAAAGCAAGTGTAGAATACTTAGGGCATATTAATATGGGAAAGCTTGATTGGTATATAGCTTTCTCATCCTACTACCCTACCTAAAAATGGGAATCAGTTTGATACTTTTTCTACCTTCACCCATGAGCTTTTTCATGCTTTAGGCGTGTTATCTTTAGCTGGTAGTTGTGGAGGAAATTTGGGACAATGTTTTAACGGTTTTTTAAACAGTTTTAGTGATCATTTATATGATCTTAATGGAGTAAAAGCTCAAATAGGAATGAGAATAGTTAAAACCCAAGCAGAGGTAGAAGAAGCTAAGTTAAAAGGAGAGACGGTTTTCTTAGTTAAGGACGATGGTGTTTATATTAATGGCAGTTTTAGCAATGCTTCGGGCAATGTTTATTTTAAAGGAGAAAATGTCGCAGAAGTTATTAAAAATGCTAAACTAGGTTATGATGGGGTTAATGGTATTCCTATCAATGCTTGGGAAGGGATTATATTAGATATGTCTCATATTGAGCTTGATAATTCTTTAATGAGTCATCAAAGTTGGCGTAATTATAACTTCTATATGGAAGCAGAATTAGCCTTGCTTCAGGATATAGGTTATAATTTTGATAGAAAACTTTATTATGGAGATTCTATTTACGAAAGCAATCTTTTAAACTGGCAAAGCGATCATGGTTATTATGCTAGAAAAGATGGCAAATGGCTTATAGGAGAATACAATCCTACAGAATACGGAGTGAGTTTGCATATCTATAGTAAAAATAATATAGCCACTCAAAGCCATGATATTTTATCAAGTGGCGTAGCTGCAAGTGGTATTCGTATAGATGGATCGAATAACCAATTGATTATAGCCAATGATACTAAGGTTTATACCTTAGGGGATTATTCTAATGCTTTATTAATCGCTTATGGAAAAGATCATGTTATTGAACATAATGGAGAATTAAAAGCTACAGGTAAAGAGGGTATAGCCATCAATATAGATTTTGGGGATAACACTCTAGGCAATGCTGAAGAATACCGTGGCTCTTATATACATCAAATGTCTGGTAATAATCAAGACGATCTTGCGGAGTATAACCTAGATGGAGTCTTGGTTAAAAGTTTAAATCTTAATGCTGCTAGCTCTACTATAGGTTCTTTAGCTTCCATTTATATAGCTGATAATGCTTATGTAAACACTATCAACATAGCACAATGGGCTAAGGTAGAAGGAGATATTATTTCTAATTGGGATCCTAATAATGAAAAATTAGCAAATCAATACAAAGATAGCTTTTATACAGATCTTAATTTTGGTTCTGACTCTAGCTTATCAAGAGCTGCTTTCAATGCTTTAGATAATACTTGGAGTGTTAAAGCTAATGTATTAGGTTATGATAATTTTAAAACGAATGTTAATGAGAATCTTAATCTACAAGGTAGTGCTTTTGTTTATGATTTAAACAATAAAGCCCATTTTAGCCTACTCGGTGCAGATGGCATCAACCCTTCTTTATTATATATTAAAAACAATTTCACTCAGGATTCAAATGCTATCCTAACTGCAGGTATTAATGCTAATGGACAAAGTCTAGTATATGTAGGAGGTAATGCTAATTTAGCAGGAGCTTTTAATTTTTACATGTTAAAAGACTTTTATAAAGATAAAGTAGTGTTAGATCCTGATTTAATTAGCGCAAATCAAATTCAAGGTGCTTTTAATTCTATTGTTTATGATAGTAGTCTTGATTTTTCTCCTACTTTAAATTTTATCTATGATGCAAATACAAAAGAATTAGGAGTTGTTCGTGATTATACTCCTTATATTAAAAATTCAAGCGATATTTCTTTAGCTTATGCTTTAAATTCTTTAAAAATATGAAGATATTGCTTTGCTTTTTAAAGAATTGGACTTTGCTACAGATGCACAAACCATAGCTCAGGGTTTAAACGAGCTTAATGCTAAAGCTTATTTAGACAGTGCTAAAATTTCTTTAGATTTCCAAGAGGAGCTCAATAAAGAAGCCCTAAGCGAATATGCCAATGAATGGCAAAGCTTCGTAACCCCATTTGGAACTTATCAAAGCTCAAGAGCTAATGGAGATTTTGATGCTTATAAAGGCTATGGAGGTGGAGTAAAGGCAAAGCTATTAAGGGATTTGATAGTTTCAATTTAGGATTTAATTTGGTGTTAAATACTAATAATATAGATATAGATGATACCTTAGCTAATACAAAAACCACAGGGGCATATGCAGGCATTTTTTCTAAATATGATTTAGAAGATTTTTATCTTTTAGGAAGTTTTAGAATGGGTTATGAGCATACCAAGCTTAATAGAAATGTAAACATAGGAGCTTTTAGTGCAAATTATAATTCTAAGTTTAATTCTTATCTTATTAGTGAAATGGTAGGTATAGGTAAAAGCTTTAATCACTATGGGGTAAGCTATGGACCTTTAGCTTATATAGAACACAGCTTCTTATATCACTTCGCTATCAATGAAGAAAATCAGAACTCTACAGCTTTAAATATTGATTCTAAAAATTTCCATGCTTTAAATTCTTTTATGGGATTTAATGTAAATTATGAAAAAGGTATGAGTGACAAAGCTATTGTGAATTTTTATTTCTTGGGTGGATGGAATCATTATTTCTTAGACTCTTTAAAAAACAATGCCAGCTTTAAAGATGCAAGTTTAAATAAATTCTATACCAAAAGCAAACTAAGCAATCAAGATTCTTTATACCTACAAGGAGAAATTGATTTTACTCATAATTAATCTTTCTTTACAAGATTAATGCTTTCAAGTGATATTAAAGATAATATAGACTTTAGCACCAAACTTGAAGTAGGAGCTAAGTTTTAGTAAAACACAAAAAAATAAAGCCTTGTGATTATGATATTATTAGGCTTTATTTTATACTTTTAAACTTAAATTGTTTTTTGTTGATCTTTGTTTTATATTTATCCTTTTTAAATTTTCAAGTAATCTTTGCTAATGTTTAAAGAGTTTTAGTTTTTGCAAATTGCTATATATAAAAGTAAGGATTTTAAAGCAATAAAAGCTATAAAAGCTACTTAAAGATTATATTTATAATACAAGAAAAGATAAAATCATTTATTTAGACTTGCAAAGTGATGTAGAAAAGTATAAAAGAGAATGAAAATTTTTTAAATACAGCTTAATTTTTAATTGTTTATCGTTGATAATCTTTCATCTTTTTATAAGCATATAAAATATATGTAAATTCTTAGAAGAAATTTTTTGCACATATTTTTGAATTGATCAAAAGATATTAATTACCATTCTTACAAAGTTTTGATTTATTGGCTTTTATTTGTTAAGTGAGATAAATTGATATAAGAAGTAATGGTGCGCTCAAGAGGATTCGAACCTCTGACCTTTTGAACCGCAATCAAATGCTCTATCCAGCTGAGCTATGAGCGCATCTTTTTGTATTTTTAAAGATGTAATTGTATAAAAAATTTTCTTAAAATTAGGTTATTTGTTTAAGATTTTATCTTCAAATTCTAATTCTTTCTTTCTTTTTTTGCGATAAACGATTAAGCCACTTAATAAAATAAAACATATAAGAGCAAAAACATACCAAGTTGCATGTTTAACATTGCTTAAAAACAAATCATTAGTATTCATACCAAAAAAACCTACTATCAGATTAAGAGGTAAAAATATTGCAGATAATATGCTTAAAAAATATAAGCTTTGATTCATTTTTTCATTTTTAATTGCACTCATTAATAAATGAAGCTCGTTTAATCTAGTAATAATTTCTTTGTTGTTTTTTAATGTAACCCCGACAGCAAAGATAATAGGCTTTAAAGCTTTTTTATGCGGGCTTGTCCCTGCTAATAAATTCAATGCCTCATCAAGCAAGGAAAGGTTTTTTAAATTTTTATTGATTTTTTGTTTTAGGATAAAACTTTTTTTAAAGAAATTTTTGATCAAATTGCCTTTTAAAAGTATATTTTCTTTGCGTTCTAAAATGCGTTCAAAGTAAGCATTTTCATTTTTACAATCCTCTAAAATAGCCCGAATGGTGCTTAAAAAATCATTTAAAGAAAAAGGTTTAAATTGAGCATTTTCAAGTTTGAAAATTGTATCATCCTCAAATCCAAAAACACTGAAATTCGCCTTTTTTGTTTTTGAGCTGTAAGAATTTAAAATCAAAATTTTTTGCCCTAAAAAATCCATATATAAAGTATTTAAATTTTTATTTGCAAGAAATTTGCTTAAATTCTCATCGCATACCATTGGTTAGCCTTTTGGCGTAAAATTCGTATTTGAATTTTTTAAATTCAGACTTTTTTATCGCCTCTCGTGCTTGCGCTACTAAGGTTAAATAATAATGTAAATTATGCAAACTAGCCAAGCGAAAAAAGGTTAATTCTTTAGCTTTAAAAAGATGGTTTAAATATCCGCGTGAGAAATTACGACAGGTATAGCATGAGCATTCATTATCAATGCTTTCATGATCGTTGATAAATTCAGCTCTTTTGATATTAAATTTGCCAAAATTGGTGAAAAAAGTTCCATTTCTAGCATTTCTAGTAGGCATAACACAATCAAACATATCCACCCCTCGCTCTATGTTTTCAACCAAATCCTCAGGAGTTCCAACCCCCATAAGGTAGCGGGGGCGATTTTCATCTAAAAAAGGGTTTAAATTTTCCACAGTTTCATACATAAGAGCATTTTCTTCACCTACGCTAAGTCCTCCTATAGCAAGTCCATCAAAATCCATTTCATTAAGGGCTAAAGCACAGCGTTTGCGTTCTTCATAATCGGTTCCCCCTTGTATGATTCCAAAAATATTTTGTTTTAGACCTAGTCCTTGAATTTGCATTTGTTTGTGATAATCAATCGCTTCTTTTGCCCATTTTATAGTTCTATCTACTGAAACTTTAATGCGTTCTTTTGTAGCAGGAAGGGCGATAAGATCATCTAGTATCATCATGATATCACTATTTAAATCATATTGAGTATCTAATACGCTTTTAGGAGTAAATAAATGCTTAGAACCATCTATATGGCTTTTAAATTTTATACCCTCTTGAAAATGTTTAGAATTAGCAGAAAGTGAAAAAGCTTGAAAGCCACCACTATCAGTAAGAAAACTTCTATCAAATTTTGTAAAGCCGTGCAAACCACCAAAATGTTTTACGATTTTAGAACCAGGCCTTAAATACATATGATAAGTGTTTGCTAGGATGATTTTTGCATTAAGTTGTTCTTTAAGATCAATTGCATCAAGGCTTTTTACAGCACCTACTGTGCCTACTGGCATAAAAATAGGGGTTTCAAAAGTGCTATGAGCTGTTGTTATCTCACATACTCTAGCTAGGTTGTCTTTATGCTTTAATTTAAATTCCATTTGTTATAATTTCCTTTTTGGAGTGCAAAATGAATCATATTTTAATAATAATTGATGGTATTTTAGCAAAGCATTTCTTAGAAAGGCTTTGTTTTGAAAAAGGCTTGGGATATTTTTTTACCATAGTTTGCCAAAATGAAGAAAATATAAATTTAGGTGCAAATAGCGAATATATTGAATTTCATCATTTTGATCCCACTAGCACAGCCCGCCTTGAAACTCTTATGAATAAATCTTTCAAACAAGCTTTTATCTATATGCAAGATGAATTTGAAACTAAAAAAACCTACGAAGCTTTGCGTTCTTTAGATGCAAATTTAGAGATTGAGATCATGGATTTTTGGGGTTTGAATATTAATGATGTTCATACAAATTTAGCCGATGCTAGAATGACTTTGAGCCGAAGATTTATGGATTTTTTGCCTGATATTGCTTTAACGGCTTATTGTGTTGGATTGGGTGTTGGGGAGGTTATGGAAGTTAAAATTCCTGCAGGGTCGATTTTTGCATACAGGCATATTAGCTCCATACAGCAAAAAAGATGGCGTATAGTACTCATTTATAGAAATTCTAAAATTTATTTTGTTAAGCCATCTTTTGTTTTACAGCCTAACGACAGCATTTTAATCGTAGGCGATCCCGCTGTTCTTCAAAGTATTTTTCACAATATCAGAGGTAAAGCAGGACAATTTCCACTTCCTTTTGGGAGCAATATCTTCACTCTTATTGATATGAAAAAAATGAGTGAAGATACACAAGAAAGATTACTAGATACCACTTTGCAATTGGTTAAAAAAAGCAATGCTAAGAAATTTTTTATAAGGGTGCTTAATCCTAAATTGGGTGCTTTATATGATAAAATGAAGCAACTTTCAGATGAGCAAGAAAGTATATTTTTTGATTTTTTTAATACAGATTTTGCAAATTTAAATTCTTTCTTGGAAAATAATGATATAGGTATTATTCTTACAGATTTTAAACATTTTGAGCAAGAGAAAAAAACTTTTTTTGAATTGAAAATTCCTATTTTGAAAATAGGTGAGGGTAAATTCGAAAATATTCAAAATGCTGTTATTTTAAGTACTAATGAAACCGAACTTGAAAATAATGCAAATGTGATCACAGATCTTAGTAAGCAACTTGATTTTGATATTACTTTGTATTATTATAATCCTAATTTGCAAAATACTACAGATATGGAGGAGTATTTTGGAAGTTTATCTAAGCTTTACGATAAGAATATCCAAATTATAAGCAAAAATGATGAAAATCCTATTTTATCTTTATCTTACCGTGCAGATTTGTTGCAATTTGTGAGTTTTGAAAAAGAGCTTTTGGAGGGAGAATTTAGCAAAAGTTTAAGCACTAATCTCAATAGACATTATTCTAAAATGAGGCAAAATTATCAACTTTTCATACCTGTAGAATGAGAATCATTTAAGGCTTATGATAAAGTATTATTTTTTTAGGAGCTTGTTTTTTAGTGTTTCAAAAAAGATTTTTATTTTAAATTTTCTTAGCTTTATGGCTTAGAACTAAGAAAATGATTAGCCCTAATTTGCTAGAATAGATTTAATTTCAAAATAAAAGTAGAACAATGCAAATAAATGTAGATTTAAAAGAAAACGCTTACAAGGTTTATATAGACGAGTTGGATAATTTAGAATTAGATACTAAGGTTTTTATACTTTCAAATCCTAAAATTTCAGGACTCCATTTAAAAACACTATTGTCTAAAATTAAGGCTAAAGAGCTTTTTATAGCGACGATAGAAGATGGTGAAGAATACAAAAATTTACTCACTTTGGAAAAAATTTTAAATCAAATGTTTAATTCCAAACTTAACCGAAAAAGTATATTGATAAGCTTTGGAGGTGGAGTAATTAGCGATATGGGTGGATTTGCGGCAAGTATTTATCAAAGGGGGATTGATTTTATCAATATCCCTACTACGCTTTTAGCTTGTGTGGATGCTGCAGTAGGTGGCAAAACAGGAGTTAATAATGCTTTTGGAAAAAATTTAATAGGCACTTTTTATCAGCCTAAAGCTGTGTATTGCGAAAGTGAATTTTTAAGAACCTTAGGTAGAAGAGAATTGGCCGCAGGGATGGCTGAATTTATCAAAATGGCAGCAATGTTTGATAGGGATTTGCTTGAATTTATAGAAGCGATTGATAAGGAAAGTTTTTTAAATGCGACTTGCGAAAACGAAATTTTTACTCAAATTATTTCTAAAAGCGTAGAGCTTAAGGCAAGAGTTGTGGAGTGTGATGAGAAGGAATCAGGCTTAAGAATGCTTTTAAATTATGGTCATACCTTTGCTCATGTGATAGAAAATTTTACAGATTATAAACAATATTTACATGGTGAAGCAGTGGCTATAGGGATGAATATGGCAAATCGCTTGGCTTTAAAATTAGGATTATTAAGTAAAGAAGAATGCGAGAGAATAGAAAAAATTTTACTTCAATTTAATTTGCCAACGCATTATAAAATCGAAAACATCAACGAGTTTTATGAGGCTTTTTTCATGGATAAAAAAAGTGCTAATCAAAAATTAAATTTCATTCTTGCAAATTCTTTGGGCAAGGGACTCATAAAAGGTGATATTGCCAAAGAAATGATATTGGAAACCTTGGAAGAATTTCAATGAGAAAAATCCTTCTTTTACTTTGCTTTAGTCTTTTTGCTTTTGGCGATATAAATCGCACTATTATTAATAATATCAATGAAAAAATAAGCAATTTAGACACTGTTATTGGAGCTAGTATTTGGGATGTACGCTATGAAAATTTTATCAAATATCAAGATATAAATGATGAACTTATTATCTTAAATTTAGAATTAAAAAAAATAGAAGATGTGCATTTACAAGATGAATTAAAACGAAAAATAGCAACTTTAGAAGAACAGCTTAATGTCCTTAAAGAGTATAAAGAATTAAACTTTGCCCATAGTCTTAGTGCACCTGAAGATATAGAAACTTTATCTAAGCTCACCAATCCTTTTGCGATTATTGGGGCTTTTTCTCATATTAAAAAATTAAGAGGAGAAAAAGAAGAATATGCCTTTAAATTTAATGATTTTAAGAATTTGGTAGAAAAAATCAGAGAAAAGAATTTAGAACTCAAAGAATTAGTCAATCTAGAATCAAATATCGAAAATATAGAAGCATTAAAAGCATCAGATAAAAAACTTGAAGAATTTGATCAAGCCTTAAAATTTGCTAGTGTTTCTTATTCTGTTTATGAAAAAAAGATTGATGATGAAATTGCAAGAGTAAGTGCTGAAATCAAAGCGCAGGGTTTAAGAGCGATTAATATAGTCATAGCTATTGTTATTGTTGTAGCTATTGCTTTTATGTTAAAACTTGTTGCTAAAAAATACATAAAGGATAATGAAAGATACTACACAGCAACAAAGATTATCAATTTTATTAACCTTAATATCATTTTTCTTATTTTGCTTTTTGCTTATATAGAAAATATAACCTATCTTGTTACTATACTTGGTTTTGCATCAGCAGGCTTAGCTATTGCTATGAAAGATATGTTTATGTCTATGCTTGGATGGTGTGTGATCGTTTTTGGTGGAAGCTTTAGAGTAGGGGATCGTGTAAAAGTTTTTCAAAATGATACTACTTATGTGGGGGATATTATAGATATTTCTTTTTTGCGTATCACTTTATATGAAGATATTACACTTGAAACTTATAGTAAAAATCGTAGAGCAGGGCGTATTGTTTTCATACCCAATAATTATGTTTTTACAAATCTTATTTCTAATTATACTCATCATGGAATGAAAACGATTTTAGATGGTATAGATATTAGCGTTACTTTTGATTCTAACATAGAAAAAGCTCAAGCTATAGTTGAAGAAGTTGTCAACCGCCTAGCAAAGGGCTATACAGAACTAGCCAAAAAAACAATGAAAAGACTGCAAAATGAATACAGCATAAGAAATCCCAAAGTAGAGCCTAGATTTTTTGTCTTTTTTGAACATTGGGGGATGAGAATATCTGCTTGGTATATGACAAATTCATACGCAGCATTGATACTTCGAAGCGCTATCAGTAAAGAGATTATTAAAGAATTTAACAAGCATGAGGATATTAAAATAGCTTATCCATCTCAAAATTTATATTTAGGAAATTTAAATCAAGCTCCTTTTGAGACTCATTATAATTCTATGCATTTTCATACAAAGGATAACAATTGAAAGAAAAAGTTTTTTTTAAAACCTTTGGATGTCGCACCAATATATACGATACAGAGCTTTTGAAAAGTTATGTAAAAGATTATGAAATCGTAAATGATGAAGAAAAAGCACAGATTATCGTAGTTAATTCTTGCACTGTTACCAATGGTGCAGACAGCGGAATAAAGTCTTATATTAATTCCATGCAAAAAAAGGGTGTTAGAGTTATACTTACGGGTTGCGGTGCAGTGAGTAAAGGCAAAGAACTTTTGGATAAAAAACAAGTTTTTGGGGTGCTTGGAGCATCAAATAAAGATAAAATCAATGAATTTTTGGGTTTAAAAACAAGTTTTTACGAGCTTGGAAATTTAAATTTTATTGATAAAGATATAGTTTGTGAGTACGAAAATCACACCAAAGCCTTTGTTAAAATTCAAGAAGGTTGCGATTTTGCTTGTTCTTATTGCATTATCCCTAGCGTGCGTGGGAAATCAAGAAGTGTTGATGAGCAGGCTTTGTTAAGGCAGGTTGAAATTTTAGGAGCAAATGGCTATAGCGAAGTGGTTTTAACAGGTACAAACATAGGTTCTTACGGACTTAAAAATGGAACAACACTAGGTAAGCTTTTGCAAAAAATGGGTCAAATTTCAGGTATAAAACGCATAAGACTTGGTAGTTTAGAGCCTGCTCAAATTGATGAAAGTTTTTTAGAAATTTTAGATGAAAGATGGATGGAGCGACATTTACATATCGCTTTGCAACATACAAGTGAAAAAATGCTTCGCATCATGAGAAGAAGATCGCATACAGATAATGACTTGAAGCTTTTTAATACCATAGCCAGTAAAGGATATGCTTTGGGGACTGATTTTATCGTAGGGCATCCAGGGGAAACCGAGGAGCTTTGGCATGAGGCTTTAAAGCATTTTCAAGAATTTCCACTTACTCATATCCATGCTTTTATTTTTAGCCCTAGAAACAACACGCATTCAGCCACCATGAAAGATACTATAAATGGTGCTGTGGCTAAAGAAAGATTAAATACTTTAAAAGTTATTATAGAAAATAATAACTATGAATTTAGAAAAAGAGTTAAAACTCCACTTGAAATTTTAGTTGAAAATCAAAAAGATGGTTTTTTTGAAGGTTATGATCAGTTTTTTAATAAAATAAAAATCAAAAGCAGTAAATATATAGCAAAAGAATGGCTAAAATTAGAGCGATATGAAGTGCAAGAAAAGCATAATTTCGCAGACTTAGAGGGTAAAAAATGAAAAACAAAAAAATTATATTGATATCTTTTCTTATCTTGTGTTTGCTTTTTGGAATTTTGTATTTTAAAAATGAACCTAAATACATAGATGAAAATCTTTACCAAAGTTTATTAAGTCAAAATTTAATCGAAAAAGCAGTGATTGATAAGGATGAAATTTGGCTTAAAGCTAAGGGTGAGAGCTATGTGATCGTAAAAGATGGTGTAGATATTAAAACCCTTTTATCAAAAGTTCCTGTGGAAATCAAAAAAGACAGTACTTTGTGGGTATTTTTTGTTATATTTGTATTTCTTATCGCGCTTTTATTAAGTTTTGTTTATTTTGCACGAAAAAAAGAATTAGCTAAGTATCCTATATCTAGTAAAACTCAAACCCAAACTTCTACCACAAATTTAGAAAGTTCCAATATAAAACCTGTGATTTCTAATATCACCTTTAATGATGTAGCAGGCGTGAGTGAAGTAAAAATGGAGCTTAGTGAACTTGTGGATTTTTTGCAAAATCCTAAAAAATACAAAGAATTTGGTGTAAAAATGCCAAAGGGTGTTTTAATGGTAGGTCCTCCAGGGGTAGGGAAAACTTTGATTGCTAAGGCGGTTGCAGGCGAAGCAGGGGTACCTTTTTTTTATCAAAGCGGATCAAGTTTTGTTGAAATTTATGTAGGAATGGGAGCTAAAAGAGTAAGGGAGCTTTTTTCTAGAGCTAAAATGATGGCTCCAAGTATTATTTTTATTGATGAAATTGATGCGGTGGGTAAAGCAAGGGGTGAAATGTCTAATGTCGAAAGAGATAGCACCTTAAATCAACTCTTAACCCAAATGGATGGTTTTGAAGATAATAGTGGTGTTATCGTAATCGCCGCGACTAATAAAATCGAGCTAATGGATCCTGCTTTACTTCGTTCAGGGCGTTTTGATAGACGCATTTTCTTATCTTTGCCAGATTTTAAAGATAGGCTTAAAATTTTAGAAATTTACATGAAGGGTAAAAATAACAATATTGATTTAAATAAAATTGCAAAAGCAAGTGTAGGTTTTAGCGGTGCTGGACTTGAAACCTTAGTTAATGAAGCGGCTATCAATGCTTTAAGAAGAAATAGTTCTTTGGTGGAAGAAAGCGATTTTTATGCTGTACTAAATAAGGTGCTTTTAGGAAAGAAAAAAATTCTAAGTTTTAATGATGAAGAAAAGGGTATACAAGCGACTTATCAGGCCGCAAAAGCTTTGAGTGCGTATTATTTTGATATAGGATTTGAGAAAATTACTCTTATTGAAGATCGTTTTAAGGAATACGAGCATGCCATTCGCTCAAAATCAGAACTTATCAATCGCATTAAGGTTTATTTAGCAGGCTCTAGAGCTATGAGTTTGATTTATAATGAAAGCTATACAAACTCACAGAATGATTTTTTAAAAGTTAAAGAATTGCTTGATTATATGATAAGCTTTGGTATGCTTGAAGAACCAAATTTAAATGAAATTAAAAGGGAGCTAGATGAGTTTTTATTCCCTTTAAAAGAAAAAATTTCAACGCTTGCTAAAATTTTACTTGAAAAAGAAAAGATAGAGTATAACGATGTTAAAGAAGTAGTTCAGGTTTAAAGTATCTATATGGCTTTAGATTTTGTCATCTATCTTAGACTTTAATAAATTGTTTTAGTCGTCATATTCTGTATATAAAATCGTACCATTAAAATCAATATGTACTTCTATATTGTTAGTAAGCTTGATTTTGTAATAATTGATTTTTCTTTCGATTTCTCTAGCTTTTGTGTTGGGAAATTTGTTTTGAATGATATTTGTTAAATTTGGAGGTAAAAAATTTAAATCAAAAGGAAAGACCTTACTTTCTATCTCTTTCCATGAACCATCGCTTTCAAATTCTAATTCTGTCCCATCGCTCAAATAAACCTCATAAGCGTGCTTATCTCTTTGTACTATACCTATGGGAGCTTGAAAATTATTTTTTAAAAATTCTTTAGAAATACTTGGAAGCTCATCGGGAGATATTATAATATCAGCGTTTAAAAAAGTGGATAAGATAGCTATAATGCCGTAAAATTTTATTTTCAAAAGTTTTTCCTATTTATTATTTTGCACTAAATTTTAGTGAATTTATGTGAATTTTATGTGAATTTCAAGACAATAACATAAATATTTTAAAGGTTGTTTTTGGTTGTAATTTTACTGATTCTCTTAAATATCTTATTCTATTTTACAATTCCTTATGGGTATTATAATTTGCTTGGGTTAAATATTTTGTTTTTCAAAGGAGCTTATTGGCAAATTTTAAGTTCAATGTTTATGCATGGAAATTTAACTCATCTCATCCTTAATATGATAGTTTTATTTCAATTTGGTCGTATTTTAGAGTCTTATTTAGGTGCTTTGCGTTTCTTTTTATTGTATATAATTGGCGGATTGATGTGTTCGCTTTTGAGTGCTTTTTATGTATATTTTTCTTTTTATTATTTTGGTGGGATGATAAATCTTGTAGGAGCAAGTGGAGCAATTTGTGTTTTGATGGGGTATTATGCTTTTCTTGATAAAAGTAGTACAAAGGGTCTTATAGTCGCTATTTTACTAATGAGTTTTGCTCCATTGCTTATGGGTGTAAATGTCGCATGGTATGGGCATATTTTTGGTTTTATTTGTGGATATTTTTTAGGGAAGTTAAGGAGAAAAATTTGAAAAAAATATATATATTAAGACATGCAAAGGCTGTTAAGGATGAGGAAGTGCAAGATTTTGATAGGAAGTTAAATAAAAGAGGTAAAGAAGACTTAGAAAAGCTTTTTTATAATTTAAAAACCCATGAGATAAAATTTGATTTTATACTTTCAAGTCCATCTAAACGCACTGCTAAGACAGCTAAAAAAATAGCCGAATTTTATAATTTTGACAAGGAAAAAATTCAATTTATAGATGAGCTTTATCTTGCTAATTTGTCTAAAATATATCAAATTTTACAAACTATCGATAAAAAATATAATGAAGTTTTATTAGTAGGGCATAATCCTACTTTAATGGAACTTGGAGAATTTTTAGGCTCTTTATGTTTGACTTCTTTTCCTACTTCATCTATGCTTTGCTTAGAATTTGACATAGAAGACTTTAAGGATTTAAAAGCGCATAGCGGAAAAGTGATATTTTTTGAACATGTGAGAAAATTAAAAGAGGAAAAGGAGTTGGATTAATTACTTCCAACCCTCGATATAGTTTTTGAGTTTTCTACCCACTTTTGGATGTTTGAGTTTTTTAATTGCAGAGCTTTCTATTTGTCTTACTCTTTCGCGTGTAACATTTAATTCTTTACCTATTTCTTCTAAAGTTCTATCGCTTTCATCGTCCATTAGACCAAAACGCATACGAATAACTGCTTTTTCTCTATCGTTTAGTTGATCAAGAACTTCATCAATTTGCTCTTTTAAATCATCTTTTAAAATGTGATCCATAGGCGAGAGTGAATTTCTATCTTCTACAAAATCCCCAAATTTGCCATCATCTTCACTACCAATAGGCGCCTCAAGTGAAATAGGCTCTTTTGTGATTTTAATCACTTGCTTAACCTTATCCACACTAAGTCCTACTTCTTTGGCTATAACACTTACATCAGGCTCTTTTCCGTCTTTTTGCAAATGCTCGCGTATAATTTTATTGATTTGATTGATGGTTTCTATCATATGAATAGGTATTCTTATAGTTCTAGCTTGGTCTGCGATCGCTCTTGAAATAGCTTGTCTTATCCACCAAGTTGCATAGGTTGAAAATTTATATCCTCTTTTGTACTCAAATTTATCCACTGCTTTCATAAGACCTATATTGCCTTCTTGGATAAGATCTAAAAAAGGTAAACCACGGTTTGTATAACGCTTAGCAATACTTACAACAAGACGCAAATTTGATTTAGCCATTCTAGTTTTAGCTTCATCAGAAATTTTTTTACCTCGTTTGATTTGCTCTAAAATTTCTTTCAAGCGCTCTTTTTCTAAGTCAAAGCTTTTCTCGCTCGCTTCTTTAGTTTGAAAAAGTTTTTTTATCTCCATGTAAGTGCTTACCATAGTCGTTTCAAGCGCTCTTTCGGTAATTTCTTCCTTGCTTAATTTTGTAATATCTTTTAAGATATTAGCATGACGATTTTTTAATTCTTCAGAAAACATTGGCAAACGGTATTCTAGGCGTTTTAATTCTTTATCGAATTCTTCATCGCTTTTTAAGGCAGTTTCCATTGATTTTACAATTTCACTGATGAGTTTAGAAGTTGGACCTAGATCCATCAGCTTTTCTTTTAGAATATTTTTCTTAAAAGCAATTCCAAGTTTGTCTAAAATTTCATCTCCACTTTCTTTATCTTTAGAAACTTTTAGCCAATCTTTTTTTGCCTTCTCTAAAGCTTTAAATTTTTCTATGACTTTTAAAGTTCTTTCATCTTCTTTTTTGCTTGTTTTTTTAGGAGTTTCTTCTTCATTTTCTAATTCTTCATCGTTTTCTTCATCCTCGTCCTCTAGTTCATCAAGCTTATCATCATTTTTTTCTTCATCATCAAAGCTTTTGAAAAGTTCTTTTACTCTTCTTTCTCTATTGATCAGTGGTTCACGATAATCTAAAATAAAGTCAATCAAATAAGGCACGGAACAAAAAGCATCTATGATAATATCTTCACCAAGTTCAATTTTTTTGGAAATTTCGATTTCTTCATCTTTATTTAAAAGTGCAATTTGCCCCATTTCCCTTAGATACATACGCACAGGAGAATCCGATCTGCTCCATTCTAGCAAATCATTTTCATTGGCTAAATCAAATTCATTCTCAAGACTAGTATCTTGCAATTTTTGTTTTTCTTCTTGCAATCTTTTTGCATCTTCTATATTTTTCATTTGTGCAATTTCAGCAGCCGAAAATAACTGTACTTTATACTTTTTCATTAAAGTTTGGACTTTTTTGGCAGTGGCTGAATTAGGTTGCTTGCTGAAGTATTTTACTAATTTTTCGTAAGTGATATAATCTTTTTCGTTTTCTTTAAAGAGCTCTTCAAGTTCCATATCTTGGGTTTTGGCATTCATTGAACTTCCTTAACTTTTATATAAGCCTTGAATTTTATCTAAATTTTGCTTAATATTTGTATAAAATTTAGTTCTTATTGTTTAAATATTTTTTCAAATTTTTCCAAAGCCCTGTTAAAATTATAATTTTTTCTTTTTAAGATATAAAAATTACGCCAAAGATTAATATTTTTTAATTTTACCTCATATAAAATTGAATTTTTTAATTCTTTTTCTATACTTTTTTTAGAAAAAATAGAAATAGCATTTTTTTGGATAACGAGTTCTTTAATAGCAGACATTCTATCGAGCTCTAAAAAGAATTTAAGTTTTTTGGAAACATCGCCTATTTCGTTTAGAAATTTATCTCTAAGCCCTGAGCCTGTTTCACGCAAAATCCATTTTTGTTTAAGTAATTCATCGATATAAAATTCTTTTTGGCTTAAATTTTTATTACTACTAGCAACTACAAGTTCATCTTTTTGCCAAAATTCCATTTTTAACCCTTCGTGATCGATTAAAGTAGGATTAAGTTCTGCTTCAACAATGGCAAATTCTATATCTCCATTTTTTAATAAATTTAAACATTCTTTTGAATTTTGAGTTTGAAAATGTATTTTAACATTGCTAAATTTAGATTTAAAATCAAATAAAATAGGAGCAAGAAAGTGTTCAGCTATGCTTTGAGTAGCAGCGATCTTGATTTCTCCTAAGAGGGTATTTTCATCATTAAGTTCTTCTAAGCTTTTGTAATAATCTTGCACAAGTTTTAGCCAAATTTTACCCAAATATAAAGCTTTTGGAGTAGGTAAAAGCTTTTTTCCTAGTCTTTCAAACAATGCTCCGCCTAAGTCCTGCTCTAAATTTTTAATAATGATGGAAACATTAGGTTGTGTGATGGAAAAATTATTGGCGGTATTTGTAGGACTTTGAGTATTTAAAAGATCTAAAAAAATTTCCATATCTTTGATTTTCATTGAAGTTCTTTCTATCTTTTTTGATTAAAAAAATTTATTATAAAAATTAAAATAATATATTTTTATTATAATATAAAAATGACTATAATGGCAAGAAAATATTTAATTGTAATTTTATAATTGCAAATTAAAGGAGAAAACATATGATAAAAAAAATAGAGCATTATAAAAATATACTGATTTCAAATTTTAAAGGTTTGATTTTTACAGCCTCTATAGTGTTTTTTGCAATGTATCTTTCAAGTGTTCAAAGTATTAAAGATACAACCCATTTAGCAGCAGCTGCTTTTGCTATTATTATAGGAGCATTGCTTTCACCTTGGTTTTTTAAATGCCAACATCATTTACAAGCAGGGGTGCACTTTAGTGCTAAAAAACTTTTAAGATTGGGTATTATCTTATATGGTTTTAATATTACTCTAACCGAACTTTTAAGTGTGGGATTAAAAGGTTTTATACTTTCTATGATAGTTATATTTTTTATTTTTATTTTAGCTTTGATTGTGGGTGTAAAGGTTTTTAAACTAGATAAAGAAACTTCCATGCTAGTAGGTGCTGGAAGTGCTATTTGTGGAGCAGCAGCTGTTTTAGCCTTAGAATCAAGCTTAAAAAGTGATCCCTTTAAAGGAATTCTAGCCGTTGGTACAGTGGTGATTTTCGGGCTTGTTTTTATGTTTTTATATCCCATAGCTTTTTCTTTAGATCTTTTTCCTTATTTTAATCAACATGCTATGGGTATATTTATGGGTGCAACTTTACATGAAGTAGCCAATGTTGCAGGAGCTGCTGAAATGGCGAAAGATATGGCAAATTTTGATCAAAGTGCTTCAAATATTGCCATTATTATAAAGATGATGAGAGTGATTTTGCTTGTGCCATTTTTATTGATTATAACTTATTTTTTTGCTAAAAATCAGCATTCAAGTAAGGAAAAAACAGCAAAAAATATAAGCATTCCTTATTTTGCATTTATTTTTTTAGGAGTGATTGTTATAAATACTTATTTAGCAAGTAGGGAAAATTTTCTTGGAATTTCTACAAGTGATATTATATCTTTTGGAAAATTACTTTGCACTCTTTGTATTGTTTTTGCTATGGCTGCTTTAGGACTTCAAATCGACTTTAAAAAATTCTTAAAAAGTGGCTCAAGAGTTTTTGGTTTAGCTTTTGTTTTGGGATTGGTTTTGGTTTTTGGAGGATATTTTCTGACCCTATTTTTTCGAGGTATACTTTGGTAATAAAAATTACTATTTAGAAAAAATTATTTTTTTATAAAAATATGCTATAATTCTCACGCAAATCAAAATTTTATTAAAAAAGGATAAAAAAATGAAAAAAATGTTTTATGGCATCGCAGCCTCTTTGATACTTGCAACAAGTTTGAGTGCTGTTTCTTTCAATCAAGATAGCTTGAAAGTTAGTTTTGAAGGATATAAGACCGAACATATGGTAGGAGTGGGTGGAGAATTTAAAGATGTTAAATATAAATTTTCTAAAAATACTAGTACTTTGGCAAGCTATTTAAAAGGTGCTAGAGCAGTGGTAAATCCAAGCAGCGTTTTTATGGGTGAGGGCAATGAAATCATTACAGATAATCTTGCTAAAGTATTTTTCCCTAGTTTGCTTGGAAATTCAGATATTAAAGTGGTTTTTAAAGATGTAGTTACAGGTGAGAATAAAGGCGTGATCTCAGCTAGAGTAACTATAGATAAAAAGAGCACGCTTGTGCCTTTAAGCTATACTATAGAAAACAATAAATTTGTAGCCAAAGGACAGCTTGATTTACATGCTTTTAAAAATAGCTCTCAAGCTCTAAAAGCTTTGAGTGATGTTGCACCAGGACATGGCGGAATTTCATGGCCTTTAGTAGATATCGTTTTTAGCGCTGATGTAGTACAATAATTACAAAGTGGTATTCATACCACTTTGAGTATTTTTTAAAACGCAATACCTTCTTAAGCCATTTTCAAAAATATCATAATCTTTCAACCCTTCTACTTCATCAAAAATTTCACTTCCTTTCCAAAGTATAAAAATTGTTTTTTGATCACTTATATTTAAACAAAGTTTTATTAAGGGTTTTACATCCATAAGAGCTCTTGAAGTGATAATATCGGCTTTAAATGAGCTTTTATAATTTTCAACTTTTTCTTTGTATACGGTTAAATTTGTTAAGTTACATTCTATTTTGATACTTCTTAAAAATGCAGCTTTTTTTGGATTGGGTTCAAAAAGATGAAAATTGCTTGGTAAAATAAAGGCTAAAAAAATAGCAGGAAAGCCAGCACCGCTACCGATATCGACTATATTTTTTGCCTTTGAAAAATCAAAATATTTAAGAATTTCAATGCTATCTAAAATATTTTCATCTATATTTTTTAATTGAGTGAGATTATGAATGCGGTTAAATTTATTTAGAATTTCTTTATAGATTTTAAGCTTAGCCCTAAAATCTTCTTCATTAAAATCAGATAAAATTAAATTTAAAAAATCCAAATTCAAAGTAAATGCCCCATTTGATTTTGTTTTACCTCTAAATAATTTGCATTGAAGCGGTTAGGATTTATAAGTATAGGAACGCGCGCCATGATTTTATCTTGTATAGAGTGAATTTTTTGTGGATTGTTAGTAAGTAAATTAACCTTAGAAATTTTATAATGTTTTAGTATAAATTCTACTATTTCATAAGTTCTCTCATCAGCCTTAAAGCCTAGTTGGTGATTAGCTTTTATGGTATCAAAACCCTTATCTTGCAAAGCATAAGCATTGACTTTATTAAAAAGTCCAATTCCACGTCCTTCTTGCCTTAGGTAAATCACCATTCCACCATGTTTTTCTATATATTTTAATGAAAATTCAAGTTGTTCTCCGCAATCGCATTTTAAGCTTCCTAAGGCATCCCCTGTTAAACATTCTGAATGAATTCTTAAATTTAGGATATCTTGTGGAGTGTTTTTAAATATACATAAATGTTCTTTTTCTCCTTCTTTGAAGCTTTGAATTTGAAAACTACCCCATTTGCTAGGTAGATTTGCAATTTCTGAAATTTTTATATCCATTTACTACTCTTTATAATCAAAATTATGATAACATTGTAGCAAAAAAAAGGACAAAAAATGTTTAAAAGATTCCGCAGACTTAGACTTAATGAGAGTTTAAGGGTTATGGTAAGAGAACACACTCTTAGTATTAATGATTTTATTTATCCTCTTTTTGTTGTAAATGGTAAAGGAATTAAAAAAGAAATTTCATCTATGCCTGATGTATTTCAAATGAGTTTAGATGAAATTTTAAAAGAATGTAAAATCATAAGCGAGCTGGGTATAAAAGCGATTATTCTTTTTGGTGTTCTTGAAAATGATAAAAAAGATAGCTGCGGAAGTGATGCGATGGACGATGAGGGACTTATTGCAAGAAGTATAAGAGAGATAAAAAAAGAATTTCCAAATCTTTTTGTTATCAGCGATCTTTGCTTTTGTGAATATACTGATCATGGGCATTGTGGGATAATTGATCCTAAAACCAAAAGTGTAGATAATGACGCAACTTTAGAAATTTCAGCCAAGCAAGCCTTAGTCCATGCAAGAGCGGGGGTTGATATGATAGCACCTAGCGGGATGATGGATGGTATTATAGAAACTTTACGCAAAGCCTTAGATGAGGAAGGTTTTGAAAATTTGCCTATAATGGCATATTCTACTAAATTTGCTTCAAGTTATTATGGGCCGTTTCGTGATGTAGCGGATTCAACGCCAAGTTATGGAGATAGAAAAAGCTATCAAATGGATTTTGCAAATGGAAAAGAAGCCTTAGAAGAAAGCTTGGAAGATGAAGCACAAGGAGCGGATATTTTAATGGTAAAACCCGCTTTAGCTTATCTTGATGTAGTGAAAGAAATTTCACTTCATTCTAATTTGCCTTTGTGTGTTTATAATGTAAGTGGTGAGTATGCCATGCTAAAAGCAGCGGGTCGTGCAGGAGTGATTAATTATGAAAAAGTTTTATATGAGACAATGATAGCTTTTAAAAGAGCGGGTGCAAAGCTAATTATCACTTATCACGCTAAAGAATTAGCTAAAATGTTAAAAGGAGAAAAATGAGACATTTTTTAACACTAAGAGACTTTTCTAAATATGAAATTTTAAGTCTTGTAGAGCATGCAAGCGAGCTTAAAAAAAATCCCAAAAAGCTTTTGCAAGATAAAACTTTAGCAATGATTTTTGAAAAAAACTCCACAAGAACTAGAATGGCTTTTGAGCTTGCTATCACAGAGCTTGGTGGAAAGGCTTTATTTTTAAGCAGTAATGATTTGCAATTAAGCCGAGGTGAGTCTATAAAAGACACAGCTAGAGTTATTGGGGCGATGGTTGATTTTGTAATGATGAGGGTAAACAAGCATGAAAGTTTAGTAGAATTTGCAAAATATTCTAAAGCACCAGTTATCAATGCTCTAAGCGAGCTTTATCATCCAACGCAAGTTTTAGGGGATTTACTCACTATAAAAGAATGTGGCAAAATGAAAGATGATATAGCTAAGGTAGCCTTTGTGGGCGATAGCAATAATATGTGTAATTCTTGGCTTATTGCAGCTGCGATTTTGGGATTTGATTTTAGTGTTGCATTGCCAAAAAATTATGAAATCAATAGTGAAATTTTAGAATTTGCCAAAGAAAAAGCAAAAATTTCGGGAGCAAAAATCTTTTTGACTCATGATAAATTTGAGGCCATAAAAGGTAAAGATGTAGTCATTACCGATACTTGGGTTTCTATGGGCGAAGAGAGTGAAAAAGAAAAGAAAATTAAAGATTTTGACGGCTTTATTATTGATGAAGAGGCTATGAATGCGGCAAATCAAGATGCGATTTTATTGCACTGCTTACCTGCTTATAGGGGTTATGAAGTAAGCGAAGAGAGCTTTGAAAAGCATTCAAAAGTGATTTTTGAAGAAGCAAAAAATCGCCTTTATGTGGTAAAAGCCTTGCTTTGCTTTTTAAATAAGGAAAAATAAGATTTTATATAATTTCATAAGTTGGAGAAGATAGGATAAGGAGTTTTTAGTGAAAGAACTTGAAAAATATAGCAATTACTTAAAACGCATTGATGAATTTAGCCAAAATTTAGGCATGAAAAAAGAGGATAGAGCTATATTTGAAATGAAGCAAAGTGAGAATGAAAACGAAAAATGCTTGATACTTAAAAATGGTAGTTTTGATTCTCCTGAACCTTGGTTTATAATGGATGAAAATGATCAAATTCATACACTTATTTCTTTAAATAGTCTTAAAAATATTTTAGAAAATTTAAAACAAACTCAAAAAGAGAATTTTGAACTTCGCCTTGAAAAAGCGATTTATCAGCAAATTCCTATTGATTTTAGTGATGTGTGGATAGTGGCAATGGATGAGATAAAACGCAAGGCGCAAGAGGGTGTTATGGAGATCAGTATTGATCTTGAAAAATTGCTTGCAGATATTAAAAAAGAACATCCAAATTTATTTGTAGATATGCAAGCTATGGTAGAAAGGGTAAAAAATAATGAGAGATTATAAGGCTTTTGTGAAATATTCTAAGGCAGGACCGCGTTATACTTCTTATCCTACTGCAGTGGAATTTAACACAAATTTCAAATATGAAGAATATATAGAAATTTTAAAAAAGCAAAACAAAGCTTTATCGCTTTATTTTCATTTGCCTTTTTGCAGAAGTGCTTGTTATTTCTGTGGCTGTAATGTTATTTATACCGCCAAAGAAGAAAGTAAGGAGAGATATTTAAAATATCTTTTTCAAGAACTTGATATTTTAAGCACTATTATAGATACTAAAAGAGAAGTGGTGCAAATGCACTTTGGTGGTGGGACGCCTACTTTTTTTAGTGCTAAACAGCTAGAAAGTTTAATTTTAAAAATTAAATCTGTTTTTGGAAATTTTACCAAAGATGCTGAAATTAGCTGTGAAATTGATCCGCGTTTTTTAAATGAAGAGCAAGCTGATGTTTTAACCAAAAATGGTTTTAATCGCATCAGTTTTGGCGTGCAAGATTTTGATGAAAGAGTGCAAAAAGAAATTCATAGAATTCAACCCTTTGAGCTAACGCAAAATGCTTTAAAATTGGTAAGAGATAGGGGGATAAAATCTGTCAATATGGATTTGATTTATGGTTTGCCTTTTCAAAGTTTGCAAAGCTTTGCTAAAACCTTGGAAAAAGCTATGCTTTTAAATCCGGATCGTTTGGCTATTTTTAATTACGCTCATGTACCTTGGCTTAAGAAAAATATGAGAAAATTTGATGAAAATACTTTGCCAAGCCCTGATGTTAAGCTTGAAATTTTGGAATTTTGTGAGAAATTTTTGACTCAAAATGGTTATAAAATGATAGGTATGGATCATTTTGCCAAAGAAGAAGACGAGCTTTTTAAAGCTTTGGAAAATGGGACTTTACATAGGAATTTCCAAGGCTATACTACTAAGGACGGCGCAGATTTGATCGGTATAGGACTTACTAGTATAGGAGAAGGACAAAGTCATTATGCACAAAATTTTAAAGATATGCCAAGCTATGAAGCTGCGATTAGCGAGGGAAGATTGCCTTTTGAAAGAGGGATTAAGCTAAGCTATGATGATGAGCTTAGAAAAGCTGTGATTATGGATTTGATGGCAAATTTTAGACTAGATATTAAAGCTATAGAGAAAGAATTTAAAATCAATTTTAAAGAGTATTTTAAAGAAGATTTAAAAGCTTTGGAGGAATATAAAGAATTTATTGATTTGAGTGAAAATTTTATTTTAGTAAATGAAACAGGCGTTTTGTTGATACGAAATATAGCTATGTGTTTTGATGCTTATATGAAAAATATAAGTGAAGATAAAAAAGTCTTTTCTAAAACGGTTTGATGGGATGGTGATGAATTTTAGTCAAATAAGTGATGCTTGCGTTAAATGTGGAAAATGTATTCCGGTTTGTACTATTCATGAAGTAAATCGCGATGAAACTACAAGCCCTAGGGGTTTTTTAGATCTTTTAGCAGCTTATAAGGAAGAAAAATTAGAGCTAGATAAAGAGGCTAAAAAGATTTTTGAATCCTGTTTTTTGTGTACAAATTGCGTCGAGGTTTGTCCGAGTAAATTAAGAGTAGATAATGTCATCGAAGAAGTGCGCTATGATATAGCTAAAAAATTTGGTATAGCATGGTATAAAAAAATTATCTTTTTTTTCTTAAGAAGGCGTAAAATTTTAGATTTGGTCGCGAAATTAGGCTATGTGTTTCAAAGCTGTGCTTTTAAAATTCAAAGTCAGGATCAAAATGTAGGTATGAAGGCTAAATTTTCCATGCCTTTTGTTAAAAAAGGAAGATTGCTTACGAGTTTTAATAAAAAAAGTTTTTTAAATTCAAACCCTGATTTTATCGACAATGGAGGAGAAAAAACTGTAGGTTTTTTTGTGGGTTGTTTGGCAAATTATTTTTACATAGACACAGCTAATGCTGTACTTAAAATCGCCAAAGAAGTAAAAATCAATGTGGATTTAATGAAAGAGCAAGTTTGTTGTGGTGCACCGCAATTTTTTACAGGTGATTTTAAAAGTGTTGAAATTTTGGCTAAGAAAAATATAGAATATTTTGAAAAAAAATTAGAAAAGCTTGATGCTATTATCATTCCTGAGGCAACTTGCTCGGCAATGTTGAAAATAGATTTAGAACATTTTTTTAATATGCAAAATGAGCCAGAGTGGGCCAAAAGAGCTCAAAAGATTTCCTCTCGCATCTATATGGCTAGTGAGTATTTTTATAAATTTACAAATTTAAAAGAGCTTTTAGAAAGTAAGAAAAAGCTTAATTATAGCATTACTTATCATGATCCTTGTCATGCGAGAAAGATGCAAGGGGTTTTTAAAGAGCCTAGAGAGCTTTTAAAAGCAAATTATCATTTTGTTGAAATGAGTAATCCTAATGCATGCTGTGGTTTTGGTGGGGTAAGTATGCAAACGGATTATTATGATAGGGCTTTGAGCGTAGGACTTAAAAAAGCAAGTATGATTGATGAAAGCAAAGCTTGTGTAGTTAGTGCCGAATGTTCGGCATGTAGAATGCAAATTTCAAATGCTTTGGAGCAAAATTCTAGTAAAGCAATTTTTGCAAGTCCTTTGGAACTTATAGCGAAAGCCTTATAGATGAAAATAACTTTTCAAGGTAAAAGTGATGAATATGAGATAGAAAAATCATATTTTTACAATAGGGCATTTATAGTTAAGGATAAAATTCCCAATAGAGATAAGATCGACTTTATAACTGATAGTGTAAGGCTTTTGGAATTTAGTGATCATAGCTTTGAATTTGATGAAATTTTAAAATGCTTGTATGATGAAAATGAAGAAAATACCATCATAGTAGAGGAAATTTTTATAACAAGTCAAATAAAACAAGATGAAGAGCCACGCAATCCACCTTTAGAAATAAAGATTGATGAAGCTCCTAAAAATAATACAAGATTTACTCCTTTTAATACTTTTTCAAGAATCTTTAACAAGGATTGCTTTATTTTTACATCCGATAATTGTGAGCAAAAAGAAAGTGTGAAGGTAGAAAAAAATCAAAAATTGAATATTTTTGAATCATTGAAAATTGAAGATTTAGATGCTAGTTTTGTAAAGATTGAAATTTTAGATTATGATGCTAGTAATGACAGTGTGAATTTTGACCTTGATGCCTTTCCTAGCGGAGCAAGTTATAAGTATGGAATTTCTCAAAACACCATGTATATAATTTTACAAGGAAAAATGCCAAGCCTTTTACTTCTTGATTTTTTAAAAAGTTTTGTTTATAAAAACAAAAAAGAGCTAGCTTGTGAGAAAACATTTGTTTTAATGTTAAATCACAAGTTAGTTTATGAGCTTAAGGCTTTTTTTACTTGAAATTATTTGTTGATACTTTCAATATCAGAGCGATTTTTTTCAATCAAAGAGCGATTGTTTTGAGTAGTGTTTTTAAGTTCATTCACTTCTTCTTTTATATTTTGTATGCTTTGATTTAAAAGCTCAAGTTTTTTCTCATAGCGCATGATGAGCATAAATACAATAAATAAAAATATAATAATTAAAAATACAAAAAAATACTGCACTTGTTCTCCTTTATTCTCACCTATAATACTATAAATAATTTTCTTAAAAAGAGATGATTTTAGGTATTAATTTTTAATTTCATAAAATTAAACAAAATAAAACAAATATTTTTTAAAATTATATCTATATTGAAACAATATTTTTAAAATTGATTATTAAATAAGAGGGTATGGCGAGAGATAAATTGTGTTTGGAAATTAATCTAAAATTTCAAGCACAATTTCTTCTTTTAAACCCTTGTTTTGAATTTCTTTAAGACTTAAATTAGATGGAAGATGATTTAAAATCTCAGCATTGTTTTTAGCTTTAATCCTTGCGCAAAGAGCAAGTAAAATCCCCCTATAAGCTTTAGCAAAATGGCTAACTACCTTACCCTTTTTTATAAATTTATAAGTACTAAATTTACGCTTTGGGGTGTAAAATTTATCATAAAAACCCGCTCTTAAATCAAGCAGTTCTTCATTTTTTAAATATTCATCTAAAGCTTTACTAAAATGTTCTTTGTAAAATTTTTCTAAAGCAAAATTATTTATTTTCGCGCCTTGTTTGAATTTATAAAAAGGCAAATGATCGCTTGCTTTAACTACCCCGAAAAGATTTGAAAAAATAAGAGTGTTTTCAAGGATGTATTTTTGACTTTCTTTATCTAAAATATCAAAATTTAAATACTCATAACTCACCCCGCTATAAAGCGTTATAGCTTGTTGGGTAGGAGAATTTTTTAAATCTCTTTGAAAATTAGAAATTTCATTTTCATTTTTTATACCAAAAAGTTCTTGCAAGGCTTTCAAATCAGCGTTATTGATATATTCTTCATATTTTTTTACAGCTTGCATTCTAAAATCAAATAAATTTTCAAATATAAAAGAGCTTTTATCTATAGGTTTTTCTTTGCAAGTATCGTTTTTGCTTTCGCTAGGAGAGAATAAAATTTTCAATTTTGTCCTTTTTAAATCTTTAAAATTAAAGACTAAAAAGTATCGAAAAATATATAAAACTAGGCTTAAAAAAGGTAAAAGAGTATATGGAGATTTCTCTCCATATTACTTAAAAGCCTGTTGCACCTCCAAGCATTATAGGTATCATCATAAAGCCAAAAAGTATTCTAAGTGTTTCTGTAAAGTCTTGATTGTTAACAGTTAGCTTTTCTACTGCGTTAATACCTTCTTTAGGATAATCACTTAATGCAATAGGTTTAAATTTAGCTTCTAAATCAAGTTTATAGACTTCATCTTTTGTGATTTCATTTAGAGCCAACAAAGCTTTATCTATAAGCAAGGTTTGTTCTTCATTTTGACTTTGAATTTTAAGAGCTTCTAGGCCACCTTTAGCGATTGTTATATAATTTTCAAAAACACCCTGGGTATCTAAAGAAGAGTTAATTTTAAAATTATTTAAGATAACGCTTTCTTGTATAGGTTGAGCAAATCCTTGCTGATCTAGAAGTTCTTCTACGGCTTTTTCATCTATTACATAGGTTTGTGTATTGTATTTAATTCCTGCTTTTTCGAAGAAATCAAGCAAGCTTTGTTTGTAGTCAAAATTTAAATTCATATCGAAATTTAAGTCTTGATTGTTTATTTTCATGTTGAAATTGTTATTATAATCGCTATTTTTTACAAAAAGTGAATTTTCAAATGAAAGTGTAAAGACACCCGAACTAAGTTTAGCGAGATAATCTTGAATCTTTGGATCGCTTTGAGATAAGCTTGCATTGATATCGCTGATTACTTTTTCTCCAAGTTTAAATCCTTCTAGGGTAAAACTTGTTTTTAAATTTTTATTTTTACTCAATAGATTATCGTAATAATCTTTTAAAGAGATTAAGCCTTGCTCCTCTCCTGTGTAAATTTCATTAGAATAAATTTCTAAATTTTTTGCTTCGATGAGTTTTTGCTCTGTTTGGGTATTGTCTTTTGCAAAAACATTAAAATTAGGGCTTGAACATCTAAGAAACATTCCATCGCCTTTACAAGAAAAATTAGAAATTTCTATTCTTACACCCATGTCTTGTTGAAAATCCTTAAGGGTTTCATTTATTTGAGTGTTAAGACGCTCCTCATATTTTGCAACTGTTGTTTTATCAAGCGAGTTGCTGCACGCTGAAAAGAAAAATATAGCACCTAGGGTTAGAGCAATACTTTTTTTCATAAAATCTTCTCCTTAATATAGTTTTATAAATTATAACAATCTTATACTTAAATTTTTATGCTTTGATATTGATATTACTTTTTTACACAAGAAGAAATAATTTTATCTTAAAAAATTGAAATATACTTTTTTTTAAAGTATAATGCTTTTGCATTTTTTGCAAAATAAATTAGGGTTTATACCAAGAAAGGAAAAGTATGAAAAAAATGCTCTTAAGTATTTTTACAACCTTTGTTGCAGTATTTTTGGCTGCTTGTGGAGGAAATTCAGATTCTGGTGCTTCAAATTCTCTTGAAAGAATCAAGCAAGATGGAGTAGTAAGAATAGGAGTTTTTGGAGATAAACCGCCTTTTGGTTATGTAGATGAAAAAGGCATAAATCAAGGTTATGATATAGTCTTGGCGAAACGTATAGCAAAAGAACTCTTAGGAGATGAAAATAAGGTGCAGTTTGTATTAGTTGAAGCTGCAAATAGGGTGGAATTTTTAAAATCAAATAAAGTTGATATTATTTTAGCTAATTTTACTCAAACACCTGAAAGAGCAGAGCAAGTGGATTTTTGCTTACCTTATATGAAGGTAGCTTTAGGTGTGGCTGTGCCTCAAGATAGCAATATCAGTAGCATAGAAGATTTAAAAGATAAAACTTTACTTTTAAACAAAGGAACTACTGCTGATGCGTATTTTACAAAAGAATATCCTGATATTAAAACATTAAAATACGATCAAAATACCGAAACTTTTGCCGCTTTAATAGATCAAAGAGGTGATGCTTTAAGTCATGACAATACTTTGCTTTTTGCGTGGGTAAAAGAACATCCTGAATTTAAAATGGCCATTAAAGAATTGGGCAATAAAGATGTAATTGCTCCTGCTGTTAAAAAAGGTGATAAAGAGCTTAAAGAATTTATTGATAATCTAATCACAAAATTAGGAGAAGAACAATTCTTCCATAAAGCTTATGATGAAACTTTAAAAAGTCATTTTGGAGATGATGTAAAAGCCGATGATGTAGTTATTGAAGGCGGTAAAATTTAACAAAAAAAGGGCTTTTGCCCTTTAGTTGATTTAGGATAAAATATGCAAAAAAAATACAAAAATATAATTTATGCTTCTTTGGGCGGAATTTTAGAATTTTATGATTTTGTGCTCTTTGCCTTTTTTTTGGATATTTTTGCTAAGGTTTTCTTTCCTCAAAATGATACTTTTTGGATGCAAATAAATGCTTATATAGCCTTTGGTGCTGCTTATTTGGCGCGTCCTTTTGGATCTATTGTTATGGCGCATTTTGGCGATAAATACGGGCGTAAAAATATTTTTTACATATCTATGCTTTTTATGGTTTTGCCTAGTTTTGCTTTGGTGTTTTTGCCAAGCTATGAGAGTATAGGTATACTTGCTACATTGATTTTATTTTTAATTCGCATTTTACAAGGCTTAGCTGTAGGGACAGAAGTAAGTGGAGCTTGGGTATATGTAAGTGAATTTGTTAAAGGGCGTCAAGTTCCTTTAGCTTTAGGTTTTATTTCAGCAACTTTGACTATAGGTTTATTGCTAGGAAATCTTGCCACTTTAGGGATAAGATCTTATTTTAGCGCGCAAGAGGTTGAAGAGTATGCTTGGAGAATTCCTTTTATTGTAGGAGGATTTTTTGGATTTTTTGCCTTATTTTTAAGAACAAAACTTAGCGAAACTCCTGAATTTGAAAGAATAAAAAAAGAAAATAGACTTTTAAATTTTCCTTTAAAGGACGCACTTAAAACTTATAAAACAAGCATGTTAGTATGCTTTTTAATGACCGTTGTTTTAACCAGCGGTGTAGCGACTTTGATGATACTTCCAAAATATCTTGAAGAGTTATTGTCTATAAATAAAACCTCGGCTTTATGGATACAAAATTTCGCTATTTTGGCTGTTATTTTAGGGGCATTGATTCAAGGAATTTTGGCTAGCAAGTGGGGAAGTTATAGAATTTGTTCTATTTTTAGCATAACTTTTATGTTTTTTGGCATGCTTTTTAGTTTTTATGATGCAAATTTCTTATTTTATTTTTTACTTGCTTGTTTTGCTCAAGGAATTATTACTTTTGCTCCTGTTTTTATGACTCAAATTTTCAAAAGTGAACTTAAATTCAGTGGACTTAGCTTTGCTTATAATATTTCTTATGCACTTTTAGGCTTTTTAACCCCTTTTATAGTCAATGCTTTTTATAAAGAATATATGGGTGTCTATCTTATGGTGGTAGGATGCTGCTCCTTATTTAGCGTATTTTTACTTAAGCGTATTTTTGCAAGGAGCGAGGCAAAAGAACTAAGCGTTGTCTTTTAAAACTTCAAAAACAACTCTAGATATTTTTTCTACCGAAGTGATTTCGCAGTGCTCATCAGTTGAGTGGGGATTGTGGATATTTGGCCCTATAGAAGCACATAAAAGTTCTTGTTTTTTTTCTATGATGCCGCATTCTAATCCTGCATGGATAGCCGAAACTCTAGCTTTGGGCGATACTTTTTTAAGAGCTTTTAGCACTTTATCGCTCAGTGCATTAGCTTTGCCTTCCCAAGGGGGATAAAAATTAAAACTTCTTACTTTATAGCCAAAAGCTTTAAAAAATTCCATGGTTTCAAATTCTATCTGTTTTAAACCATCTAATATATTAGATCTTGCAAAAAGTGTAAATTTGATTTGTTGATTTTCCATTTTTAAAGTGGCTAGGTTGATGCTAGTTTGCACTATGCTCAAATGTTCATCATAAGCTCTAACTCCATGTGCGAAAGCATTGATGGTATTTAAAAGCTTTTCATTTTGATCGCAAATTTCAAATTCACCTTCTTTTTTAAATTCGCATTTTATCCACCCATTGCCTTTTACTTCATTTTCAAAATGCACCAAGGCTTTAGCATGCTTAGGGATAGAATTTATCCTCTCTCCACCTTCAAAAGAGATGATTTTTCCTTTATTTTCTTTGATAAATTGAGCCATTTCCTTGATAGAACTTTTTTCATTGCGCACGATATTGATCCCTGAATGTCCCCCTTTAAAATTTTGTGCTTGAAGTTCATAAATTTTACCTCTTGCTTTAAGAGTGCTAAAGCTTAGCTCAGCTTCTATATCTACTCCACCTGCACAACCTATCATGATCTCATCATCGCTTTCATGGTCTAAATTTAAAAGCATTTTGGAACTTAAAGTGTGCTCGAGTGAATTTACTCCCATGAGTCCGACTTCCTCATCATTTGTAAAAAGGCATTCTAGATTTTCAAATTCAGCCATAGCGCTCATCATAATGGCTATTCCTATGCCATTATCCGCTCCAAGACTTGAATTTTTAGCTCTTAAAAAGCCATTTTCTTCATATACTTCTACTTTTGGAGCTTCTCCCATGCAAACCATATCATAATGACTTTGGAGGCAAATTTTAGGATTTCCTTTAATAGCGTGAATATTTCCTGCTTTATCTATGCTTACTTTAAAGCCTTTATCTTTAGCATAGGAGCTTAAAAATTCTTTCATTTGTTCTGTTTGATAGCTACAATGTGGAATCTTGCACAAATTTTTAAAATTTTCTATAACATTTTGCATTCCATCTCCTTTTTTTTGTTAAAATTATGGCATATTTTTAAAAATTTAAGGAAATAATGAGAATAAATTATAAAAAATTATTCAATTTAAGAAAAATTGCAAGCGATCCTAAGAAACTTTTAGCATTTTTGATTTTTGCTTTAATGATCGCTTTTGTACAAAATTATATAGTACAAAATCCTAGTTTTAAAGCTCAAGTGATTAGGGTGATTGATGGTGATACCATAGAAATTAGTACCAACAATAAAACCAGTAAAATACGATTTTTTGGCATAGATGCGCCTGAGTTAAAGCAAAATTTTGGCAAAAAATCAAAAGCAGCACTTGAGAAAATTTTAAAAGATAAGGAAGTTTATATTTTTTCTAAAAACAAAGATAATTATGGTAGAATTGTCGCTATTGTAAAGCTTAAAGATGTGGATATTAATCAGTTTTTAGTGAGTCAAGGATATGCTTGGGCGGATACATATTACACCAATGCTTATATTAAAGAGCAAGAAAAAGCTCAAAAAAATAAACTGGGTCTTTGGAAAGATGATAATCCAATAGAGCCTTATAAATGGCGCAAACAAAATAGATTTTAAAGGCAGGTAATGAAAAAATATATTTTAATGCTAGCTTTGCTTTTTGGAATATCAGGATGTTTTGTAAATGAAAGAGGCATTTCAAATCGGTTTTATGATGATTGCCATGAATATTATGATGCAAGTGGAACTTATCATAAGGACTGCCCTAAAAATTGGGTAGATATTAAAATGACTCCTTGATGATTTATTTGCGTAAAGATGCTGATAATGCTGATCCTATCGCTTCAGGATTTACTGTGCTTGTTGGGGAATCAGGATTTTCTGCTGCTTTGGCTGTATTAAGAGGAGGTCGCTTGAGTTTAAATATATGCTCATCTATACTAACAACTTGTATGGTTGCTTCAAACATTTTAATCTCTTTTACATGTCCTACAACTTTTACATCTCGCTTTTTAGAAGTTTCATCAAACAAAGCATGAGCTTCAAGTTCTAAAACATCGCCTAATTTAAGTGGAGCATAAAAGAAACATTTTGAACCAATAACAACAGAGAATTCTTTATTGATTGAAGCTTGTGCGACATAGTTTGCAGCAGCAAAAATAAAAGCATCAAAAACTAACCCTTGTTCATCTACAACCATATCGCTTGTAGTGATGAGTATCGACTTTGCAAAATTTTTATCAAGCTCGATAATAGTTCCTGCTAAGGAGGTGTTGAGTTCTGGACAAGTTAAAAGTTCAGCTCTTACACGAGAGATATCCTCAGCGGATGCATATTCTTCAAGTTGTGCATATTCTTCAAAAATATCTTTTTTTGCCATTTTTGCGCCTTTGGTGTTCTATATTATCTACTTCAAAACATTTCTTGATGCTATATCGGCTTAGTAATTAAAAAATTTATACCTTTATGCGAACATAGACTCTTTTAGGTGCCTCATAGCCCTCAATAGTGAGGTTTTTATCGTTTGGATCTAAAAAATTTTCCAAAGAAAAAGAATCAATCCATTCTGTTTTTCTTTGTTCATTTTCATCTGTTGTTTTTGTAGCTAGGACTTCAAAATCTTTAAATCCTGCTCTTTCACACCAATTTTTTAAAGCGCTAATGCTAGGAACAAAATAAATATTAGGGATTTTAGAATAGGTTTTATTAGGAACTAGGGCAATTTCTCTTGGATCTTCTATATACATGGTATCTAAAAATACAGTTCCATTTTTATTTAATCCCGCCTTTAAATCTTTTAGCATTTTTATGGGATCGCTTCTGTGATAAATCACTCCAAGACAGAAAATCACATCAAATTTCAACCCATATTTTGGCAAATCTTCTACGCCTAAAAGCTCATATTTTATAGGAGTTTTAGCAAGAGTATTTATGAGTTCAAATTGTAAGCGATATTTGATTGAAGGATCAAAGCCTATAAGTTTTTTTGGATTAAATTCAAGCATTTTAAACATATAATAGCCATTATTGCAACCAATATCAGCAACACATTTTTGAGAAATTTCACTCATAAAGGGTTTTAAGATATTGAATTTAATAAAGCTTTGCCATTCCGTATCGATAAAAAGTTCATCTATTTTAAAAGGACCTTTTCTCCATGGTTTTAATTCTTTTGTGAGTTCTAAAATTTCTTTTTTTGCTTGAGAGTTTGTTTTTAGGGTAACACTATCTTCTAAATAAAGCTTAGAATCCAGTTCGACTTCTTTCAAATTCTGAATTTTAGAAAATAGGGGATGATTTAAAAATTGTTTTTCAAGTGGATTTTCTTGCATATTTTTCCTTGATAATCTAATTTTAGAATAATAACAAAAACAATTTGATTATAGGTTAAAATATGTAAAATTATACATATAATATGTTTTTATCAGTAATATGTTTTTATCAGTAAAATCATTGAAGAATAGATTTTTTATGTGATGAAATATTTTATAAAAATTTACAACTAGTTAAAAAGCATAGTTTAGTTGCTTATAATTGATAAATTTTATTTTTCGTAATTTAAACTTGGTTTTACTATTGTGTAGATAGATTTATCTTTATAATAAATTCTATACTCTTTTCGCAGCAAGCGATAAATTTTAAAATAATCGATCGAGTTATTTATCTCTACTTTTACTTAAGTAGAATTTATAGATAGGTAATTCATGAGGTTAAAAGTATCAGGATTGATACCTAATTCTTTGCCTATAACTTTTTAACTTTTCAATTATTTCTTGCATTTGCATGTTAAATCCTTTGATTTTAATTTTAAGAAATTTAAATATAAAAATATAAAAAGTAATGAAAAGCTTTTAATTTGAAAGGTAAAATATGGATATAAAATTTGTACTACAAATCAAAGTCAAAAAATGAAACTTCGATTTGCAAAGCTACTTTATAAAATTTTTCTATTTTAAAAATATTTATTTAGGAAAATTTAATAAAAAATAATATTTAAAAGATGAAGGATAAGTTATTCTTTTCTTTTGGTTGTCTGTATTGTTTTGAATTAGCTGACTATAATCTTGCGGTTGGTTATTTATTTTTGGAAAAATAGACCCAATTAGATTAAAAGCAAAATCCTTATTTGATTTAGTAATTTTTTTTATTTCTTGTTCAATGTTTTCAGGGATTTTTATTTCATTATTTATAAGATCATAAGGATTATATTGTTCAATAAATAACATTCTATTGTCATATATATAATCATAAAGTCTAGGTTTAAATATTTTTAATAATGTGATCACAGCAAAATCATATAAATATAATTCTTGATTTATAGCATTGACTTCAATTTTAAAAGCATTTAAAAACCTCTCCATATCTCTAATACTTTTAAAAGCATCTGCAAAATTATTTTCTTTTATTTTTTTAATAAACTCATCTTTATCCAATGCTTCATGTTTTATATGAATTGTTTTTAGTTTTTTTATAAATATATCTTTTAAGTTTTCTTGACTAACTTTAGACAATTTAATAGGAACTTGAACTATTTTTTCTATATATTTACCACCTTTATCTTTTTGAATTTTATCTAAAGCTTTAGAAACAATCTCTTCATCATAAGAAAGAATATATATGGTATTTTTAAAATCAGCTATAGATCTTACAAGTTGAAAAATTTCTTGTATATCTGTATCGGCCAATCTATCAAGATCATCAATGACTACGATTATTTTTATGTCTATATTTAATAAAGCGGTGTTAATTTCATTTTTGATTTCATCTAAACCCTTTTTCTCTGCACTTAATAGTTTGTTAAAATTATTAATAATACTTGAAGCTCGAGACATTGCCACTGAAGCAACTGGATCTGCAATCATATAAGATGACATTTTAAATAACAATGATAAATCTTCTAGTTTATTAGGTACTTCAGATAAAAATTTAAATTTTGCATGAGAATATATTTTTTTAAATTTTTAATTTTAAATTTTGGAAATGAAGCTTTACGAATTTCTTTGGCAAGCGTTGTAAAAAAATCGCTGATAAGTTTTTTTCTAGTAGAGATATTCCAAGGATTAAATTTCACTATAATGAAATTTTCATCATCTTTAAAATCCTCCAAAGTCATATTAACGAAAGAGGTCTTTCCACTACCCCAATCACCTATAATTCCAAAAGTAATACTATCTTCTTCTTTATAATTTTTAATAATTGTATTTAGTTGTTCTGCTACTGAATTTCTACTGAACAAATCCTCCTCTTTTTTCTCTATAGGTTTGTCTATATTAACGCTTTCTAATTTTTCTTGTTTGTTTTGATTATTTTCCATAAAATAAGCTCCTTTTGGTTTTTGAGATTATATATAATTTTAACTATGTTTTATGATAAAAAGAACCAAAGGTATTCTAATCACTCTTGAGAGGGTAAAAAATATTTTTGGTTTTTTGCTTTAAATAAGGAAAGATAAAAAGCTATCTATAATTTTTTAAGATCTATTGTTTAGGTTTTTACTAAAATCATCTAGAGATAGTTGGATGTTTTTTGAAAAATATCATTTGTAATTTAAAATAGGTTCTTTGTATCGATTTTTCCTAACTTTTTGGAATAAAAAATAAAAAGTTAGGAAAAAAGTTTCAAAATGGATTTTAATGGAAAAAACTTTAATTTAGGCTTTATATAGCTACAAATGCCTATTTTATCTATATTTTATAAGTCTGATATTTATAGTAGCTTATGGTACAAATGGTGCGGTTAGCGAGATTTGAACAATATAGAGATATTGCCTATATTTACATATAATTATTTTATATATTTTTACAAAGTCAATATATAGGTCAATAACTTTTTAGAATGCAAAAATAAGATTTCTATTTTTTTCTATTTTTTCGTTTAGTATATCTGTGGTTTCAAAATTATACCATATTGTAGGATTAATCATATCTTTTGCTAATTCCAAAGCTTCGCTCCCATTTCCGCCTTCATTGTTGTCTAAATCGCTACCTTTTTGCTCATTTATCATATCAGGGGTATTAGCTGTAATGCTTTGTACCACATCAAAAATCTTACTAGCTCCGCTTAATAAATTACCCGCAATATTTAAAGTTGATTCAAAAGTTGTCATCTCTTGTGCGATTTGTGCTGTATTTTTTGTAAAATCAGCGGCTAAATTCCAATTATTGGCACCCCAAGCACCTAGAAAATTAACAAGACCCCAAACAGCATTAAGAATGGAGAATGTTTTATTTCCAGTTAGAGAACCTATGGCTAAACCTAAGCTAATCCCTAGTGTGATTCCTGAAGCAATGGTTTCGCTCACTCCTATTAAAGTACCAAGCCATGCACCTTGCCCGCCAATCCACCAAGTAGCTACAGCTAAAACGATAGTGACAATAGGTGCTAAAAAGCTTAAAATTCCTTTGCTTGATTTTTCGTATACATAAAGATAATAAAAACTATCCCATAATGCAAACCATCTATCTCTGCGCCCATAAGGCAAATTTGAACTTTTTCTATATAGCGGATATATACTTGGCGTAACACTCGTATCTTTTTTACCCCAACTTGCATTATTTAGAGAAGAAAATGCTACATAAGGCTCTTCATAACAAACAAAATTAAAACTATTGTAAAAACACAAGGGGAGTGCATACTTGCACTTATATATTTCTTTTATAGAGTTAAATACTTCAAAAAAAGATACTTTTTTGCTTGTTAAAGCGTAGTATGTTTTACCTGAATCACTTTCTCTAGTTTTTTGAGCTTTTTCATATATTTTATAGGTTATTTCTACTTTTTCGATTCTAAATATATTTTTATTTAATTCTTTAAAATCATTATAAAATTTTTCAACATCAATGCATAATTTTTTATAAGGTTTTCCAAAAGTTGGTTTAAATTCAACATTTTCTACTTTAATTTCTGGTATTTTAATATCATCAATACTAGGATATATCCATTCATTATTTTTTTGGATGGTTTGGCAAAAAATAACTACTTCGATATCGTTTATAAGCATTTCATAATTTATATTTTCCAATGCCTTATTTAATATATCTTTAAAATTTATTTTTTCATCGATATAAAAAAATCCTTTTCCGTGATATTTCCAAGCTTTTTCTTTTTCAAATAAAAGAGTTAAATTGTTTGGAAAACCATAATAATATTGCATATTTCCTAAATTATATTTAGTTCTTATCTCGCAAATATCATGATATATTCCATTTTTACTGCTAGGATCTCCTTTATAGGGTTTGTACGGATCTTGACCCACGAAAAATTGATTTAAGCCCAAATTGCCGTGACTATGTTTATCATAAGGGGCTGTCGATGCACTTTTTATGTTATATTTTTTTACAATATAGGAGTTTGGGTAAAGAGGATGTGTTGCGTTTTGGCTATAACTCCTACCTTTTCTTATGAGTTGTTTATGTAAAAGCTCAACATATTTATTTACCCCTATCATAGCATAGGTAAACCATTGTTTATAAACCTCCCCTGTATCTAGCTTACCTATATTTGAAGGGTATGCAGGCTTAAGAGTGTAGTTTTTCATAAGCCTTTTTTCATCTATTAGCATTATTAAAATTTTTCTATATTTTCTATTTTTTCTTTAACAAGACTCATAATCTCTTGCGGTATATCAAGCCCACCAGTGCAATATCCAAATTGAACACTTTGTGTAACCTTTGCAGCTTCTATTCTTAAGTTATCATCTATTTGAGCAGTTTGTCTAGCTATTAATGCAGGTTTTGCTTTTTCTGTTTCTGTTTGAGCTCTTAAAAGTAAAGCTTTTTCAGCATTAAGCTCGTTTTCATCGCCTTGTAAAATCATGGATAAAGCTGTATTTTGACTTTGTGCTACTATGGTTTGTCCAACACTTACTAGAGCTTGTGCTAAGCTCTGGAATTGTGTATCGTTTCTAATTATATTATCATTTCCAAATTGTTCTAAAAGTTTTTTAAATTCTCCAAATGGGGATTTTTCTGCTAAGCTCATTTCTAAAATTTGCGGATAAATTTCTTTAAATGCTTTAAGTCTTTTGTTGTAATCAACATTTGCATCACTCATTATTTAGCTCCTTTATTTTGCTTATCTGAATTTCACACTGTTTGTATTTGTAAAAAAGTATAGAATAAGCATTTAAAATATCTAGTTCATTTTTTGCCTTTGGCTTTTCAAGGGGACTTAATGTTAATAACTCTTGCGGAATTCTAACTTTTTGAATTTCTATTTTGGTTACTACTTGTTGAGTTTGCATCCCACAACCTATCAACGACATCGTTAAAAAGCTTGGTAATATTATTTTCATTGCTTTTATAAATGTATTCTTTAACATATTGCACCCTTTCTTGTACTTGATTTTTTTGATTGTTTGCTTCATTTAAAGCCTTTAATTCTGTTTTATGAATTTGATTTAATTCTTTTAATTTTTCTTGATTATTTTCATTGACTTTTAAAGCCAAAGCTAAATCACTTCGACTTTTTTCTAATTTGGCCTTTGTGCTATCAAGTCTTAGATAAAAATATCCTGCTAAGATTGCCATTAATACTAAAGCGATACAAAGTTTTGCATTTCCAAATAAAAGATTTATCATATTTTGTTTTAGAAGTTTAAGTAAGGTTTTTATATAATACCCCTAAGGGTTAGCCGTAGGTCTAGCCCCCTATGGCTAAATTTTACCCTTGAAAGTGGGTGATTTTTATGACTGCATATCACCAAATAATCGTTATAATTATACTCTTATGTATAATTATTGTCAAGGCTTATTAGTCTTGTCCCCTTTTTAGGGGATTATTTGGTAACCTACTTAAATTTCTTTCTCCTTTCTATGCTAACTCATTTGTTATTTCTAATTTAATGTCTTCAAGATTTTTACCATACACCAAATCATAAAATTCTTTACAAGCTTGTCTGCTTTGACCGACACTTTCATTATTATTATCTTTAGTAAGCCCCAGCAAGATACAACCTTGTGTGTCTTTGTCAGTGTTTCCCCAGTGTATTAAAATATGTCTATCAAATGGGACTTTTTCATTAAACACATTAATCATTGTATCATCATCTTTTTTTGTGATACTTCTTAAAGTGTTTTCAAATCTTGAAGGAGAATGCCTTTTTAAATCGTAAATGCCTTCTGGTATTCTCAAATCCTTGTTTCTTTCAACTCCTTCTTTATCCTCTTCTAAAGAAAAGCATTCAAATAGCAATTTATCATCATCATTAAAAACTTTAAATTTGCCTATAACACAAGTTTTTCCAGTGTATCTTCTAATGATTTTAATTTTCATTTGTATCCTTTAGTTTTTTATATAATCTATTAGGACTTGAACTTCCTGCATTCATATCTCCTAGCTTAACCAAACCACCTATTTGCAACGCTCTTATTATGATTTCAGAACAAAACCATTTGTCTTCACTATCTTTTGTGAATGTGAAAAAGCCCAAAATTCCTAAAAAATCATATTTTTTTCCTATTTGAGAGTAAAGAAATTCTTTTATTTTTGTCTCATTTATATCATTGATTTCTATAAAATCCCATCTGCCAGTGTCTTTAAATTCTTTTATTCTTACTCCTTTATCTCTAGGACTTGAGCTAATCATTAAATTGTCTAAGATTATTTCACAGTGAGAATAGGAATTTAAAAAATCTCCATTTAATCTTTCTTTCCAAGATGAAGTAAAAAAAGCTATTGCTTTATCAAGAAAAGTAGATTTGTCATTTTCTTTAACTTTATAAAATGCAATTTTCATTCGTTTTCCTTTCTTTTATAAATCATTCTTAACTCATCATTTCTTATTTGAGTAAGCTTAACAAGCCTTTCATCCATTCGCATAAGATCTGTTTCTATAGCTTCTAGCTTATCGTTAGTTTTAGAGCAATGCGTTTGTATAAATTTGATTAAGCTATCATTGCTTGCTCTGGATACTGCAATTTGTTCTCTAATAAGAACATTAGTATTTTTGGTTTCACTTATAAGTTCTTTTGTTCTTTCCCCAGCTTCTTTATGTAAAGTTTTATATAAATGCCATGCAATCCCAGCTAAGACAAAAACCATTAATCCTAACAATGCTGATCCGCTTAAAGAACCGAGTATAGCACCTTCTTTTATTATATTTTCAGTACTCATTTTTCACTCTCCCATGCAATTAAATTTAATTCTTCTAAAGATGTGGCATTTTTCACTTTATTTCTTAGTTCATCATTTTTAAAAATAATACTTTCCGTATATTTAGCAATATTAACCCCAAATTCTAAAAATTCATCTTTGCTAAATGTGACGATTCTGTTATCTTTGTCAATCCAAGAAATGTTCTCTAAAGGAGTATTATTGAGATTTGCTAACATTATCTCGCTAACTTTTCCGCTGATATTAATTTTTGCTTCAGTATCAATTTGAAATGTAGTATTTTTAAAAGGCATAAATAAAAGCTTTTCTTCTTTTATTGCTTTTAACTCTTCTAATTTTAATTCTTTTAACTCTTCTAAGGTTTTTTCTTTAATCTCGTAAGAAATAATATAAAGATTACTTTTTTCATCGTAATTTTGAACTTGGTTAAGCTTCTGTGTTTTTTCATTAAAGCTTGGCGCTTCTTCTTCTTTAACTTTAGCAAAACCGAGCTCTTTTAAAAGCCCATCATCGCAAGCACTTAAGAAATAAGTATCCTGTGCATCAATTTCACCTTCTTGAGTTTGCAACTTGACATTTTTGTAAAAAAATATTGTCATATTTCAAAGTCTGATTTTCAATATCGTAAAACATATTTATTCTCCTTTAGTTGTAATAAAGTTCAAATTTAGTGGTTTTTATATGATTTTGTGAGGCTGGAGAATGAGTCCAGCTTGCATCAAGATTAACATGTTTTATTTTGCTTCCTTTTACCCATCCTTGATATGTAATTTTTTGTCCTTTGGTTCCGCTTCTGGTTGACACAACTGTCGTGAAAAGCTTATCATCTACAAATATTCCCCTTCCTTGAGTGGCTGATTTATAGCTAAAACTTTTAACAAATTCACATTCAAAAATTAAATAATATTTTTTACTAGCGTTTAAAGCTTTATTTGTGTTTATTACAGGAATGGATAAATCCTTATTTGCAAAAAACTCATCTTTTCCACCTATGCTTATCGCATGAAGGCTTTGTGATAATAGTACGCTAGTCATCTTAAGTCCTAGTTATTAAAACATTGCTTGAAGCTATGCAAAAATAAGCAAAGGTTTCGGTACCGCTAAAACCACTTTGAGCTACTCTAAATTTAAAAGGTGCCGAAAAAGCAGTGATATTTTGAGCATTATTGACAGTGATAGTTCCACTTTTACCTGCTCCACCCCAATTTGCTATACCGATAGCTCCTTTGGCTGTCATTGTTAAGATAAAATGCTGAGCTTGTCTTAAATCTATTTTTGGTGCTGTTTGATTTCCTAAGTTCTTAATTCCGCCGCCATAATCCACATACCATTTTCTTGCCAATTGTGCATCTTGTGTGGGATTAGCACCACACATAGGTGGTACTGAGAATGTTTTTACACCTGCTATAGTTTGATTTCCGCTTAATGCAACTTTGCTATTTCCGACTGTATCTACATATGATTTGTTTGCTACTTGATTGTTAGCAGTAGGATTAGTTGCTGATACAGGTGGTACTGAGAATGTTTTTACACCTGCTATAGTTTCATCTCCAGTTTTTGCAACTTTTCCATTTAATTGACCTAAATTTGTCGCATGGTTATTGGCAGTTGCATTTGGTATTACTATTGAACTAGAGAATGTCTTAACGCCTGCTATAGTTTCATTTCCAGTTTTTGTTACCTTATTGTCTATTTTCGAATTTAATTCCGTTTTTGCACCATTGATCTGCTCGGTTATTTTGGTATCCATAGCTTGAACTTGCGCATTAATATTGGCAATATCATACTCATTAGCTTTTGCATCAATTTTATTAATATATTCATTCTTCTTAGTTTCTAACTCTTGTTTATGCTCTTCCTTTTTATTTGATATTTCAGTTGTAGCTGTATTTTTAGCTTCGTTGACCAAATTTAAGGATGTGTCTTTTAACTGCGAAATTTGACTTGTAGCTGTATCGCTTATAGTTTGTATTTCTTGTAGTGCATCAGATTTTGCACTATCTAGCGCACCTGTTATTTCTGTATTTTTATTATCTAGTAAATCTAAAGCACCATCATATTTTTCTCTTAACTCTTGTAAGCTTTGTGATGCCAAATTTAAATCATTTACAACTTGCTCTAAGTCCGCCATTCTTTACTCCTTATAACTTAATTTAATTATTTTTTTATCAAATAAAACATTTTCGATTGAAAAAATGTGAGAATAAATTCCACCCAAATTATCTTTTATAATTTCATCAAATTTAGTTAGTTTTTCTTCGCTGGCTGTATCTAATCTGCTTATATTTTCATCTGTTTTATTTTGTATATTTGTTATACTTTCTTCACTGAGTGAATTAATAGAAGCTAATTTCTCATTAGTATTAGAATTAAATTCGTTAAGTTTGTTTTGATAATTTGAGTTAAAGTTGTTGATTAAAGTATCTAAATCTGATTTTCCTTGTGTTATGATAAGCTCTATTTGGTTTTTTTGAGCTAATATTCCACTTGTTTCATCTGTGATATCACTGGATACTTTCTTCATGGCATTAACCATACTTTGTTTAAGTTCTAGCAAATAGCTTTCAATAGCTGTTTTATCATTAGCGAGTTCTGTTCTTGCTACTTCAGCCAATCTTCCTAAATCTTCATTAGCTATTTTAGATCTTTCTATAAAGTTAGCTAAAGCCACATCTACGGTATTTTTATTAGCTTCTACATATGCTTCAATTTGATTTTTTAGAGTCTCAATGCTTGAAATCTTAGCATCTACACTTGAGTTTGCTTGTGCTAATTTTAAATCAAGTTGCCCTTTTAATCTTTCGCCATAGCTTTCTAAATCTGCTTTTAGATTAGAAATTTCTGTTTTGAAATCGTTGATAATAGCTGTAAAATTTCTCATATCTTCGCTTATTTGTTCGCTTTGTTTTACTGCTTCTCTCAAATCATTTATAATTTCTGTAGATGAGTTTATAAGATCTTCTATTTTTAAAATATCTTCATATTTTCCTACTATTTCATCCTCTAGCTTCTCGCAACGCTTTAATAAATCAATCATATTTTGATTTAATCTTTGATTTTCAAAAAGAATAGTGTTTATTTTAAGTTTTATTGTTGCTTCAGCATCATTAACTATATTTTGAACTTCTGATTTTACATTTTTAAAATTATTGGTTATAGATATAATCTCATTCTTTGTTGCCACGATATTTGAAACAAGTTTATTTACAAGCTCTATATTAGAATGCAAATCTTCTTTAATACTTTGTGCGTGTTCTAGTTCTTGTAAGATTTGTTGCTTAAGTTCTATGGATAAATCTAAATAGGATTTGGTAAGATTTTTGTTTTCCTCTATTTTTTTAAGACCTGCATTAAAATCAACAGCTATGTTGTAATATTCTTCAAGTTTTATTTTTATAATTTCAAAATTTTTATTAAACTCATTAAGTTCAGGATATTTGTCTTTAACAAAATTAACTCCATTGCTTATATCTTTTTCTGATTTTATAATGTTGTTGTAGATTTCTTCTATATTATTTAAAGTATTTTTTATTTCATTGCTTATTTTTTCAATTTCATTTCTTTTGTTTTTAGTAAAATCAGTATTGCTTTGAGTAAGCTCGCTATTTTTTACAACTAAATTTTTAAGCTCTAAAATTTGATTATAAAAATTATTAACTTGTTCTTTTAGTCCTACAATTTCTTCTATTCTGGTATTATCCAAAGCAGTAGCAACATTTGAAATTCTTGCCAAAACTTGATTTATAATCTCAAGTTTTTCTCTACCTGTTTTTAACTCATTTAAGCTTGTTCCCATTTTTAACCTTCATAATAATCACTATCTTTAATTCTCTTTTCACAAAAGAAAAGCAGATCATCCATGGCTAAAAGCCATTTTTTATCATCTAAATAAGCTATAAAATCAGCACTATTTATACTTTGAGCATAGTCTTTATAACTCAAAGCTCGATTAAATTTATTTGTAAAATTACACTCACAACCATGTTCTTTCATCATCAAGCTCCTTGCCATCGTTAGCTATATACTCATTAATTATCTTGTCACATAATGCCAGAAAGTCTTTTTCTTCGCATCTTGTAATCAAATAACAAACATAATTAATCACAGCAAAACTAAGTGCTTCATCTATCATTAAATGTTCTTTTTCATTGTCAAAATCAGGCTCATCAGGAATAATCAAAAAATGATTATTTCTAACTTGCCTGAAAACTTTTTCGCTTTGTTCTACATTTTTTAAAAGAACACTAGGAACACATTTTGATAAAATATAATAAAATGCTTCCATAAAATAGGCTTTCAAAACTTCATCATCTTCTATCATTTTGTAAGAATTTTTAACTTTAGCGATAATGAGTTTTTTAGCCATAATACAAAGCATTATGCACCTCTTGCTGCTTTTAAAACCGCTTTAGCCTTTGCATTATTTCCACTAGTTAATCCCACGCCTATAGCAAAAGCATCAGCATTTCTTACTTCTAAAGTGCTTTGCGTATAAAATCTTTTTGCTTTTGCAGTAATATCAGTTGGAACATCTTCAATCGTAGTAGGTATGTAAAGCCCATGTTTCATATACTCAAAATCCCCAGCAATTAAAACATCACCCAAACCATATTTAGGGCTTAATAATCTATGCATATGGAAATTTACCGTTCCAAAATCTGTTTCAAGGCTTACTACTTGTCCTGCTAGTTTTGTTTCATTGCCTAAAATTCTTGTAGCAAATTTATTGATAGCTCCTTTTAAGTCAGCTCCTAAAAAGACATCTTTAGGCGTAACTCCGCTATTCCAAATGGTTTGTAAGATTTGATTAAGTTTATCTTCTGTTAGTTCTGTTGCAGTTCCGCTCCAATCTCCTGTTTCATCAAAAGCTAATACATTTCCACGCTTTCCATGAGCAAAGCTATCTTTTCCTTTAGCGATATAATGAAAAAGTCCAGCCATTTCTCCACTTGTTGCTTCTTGTGCTTGAACATAATCTTTGAAAACTGATTTTTTTACATCACTATCTCTGCCTAGACCAAATAAAGCATATTCCATATCCATTTTATGTTCTTTGGTTTTTTTGCCTATTTGATACTCCATTTCATTGCCACCATATTGATTTGCTTTTAACAAAGCTTTTGATACCATGGCTTCGGTAATGAATATTTGAGTAGCATTTGTAGTTTTTTGAGCTGTGTTTTTTGTTTCCCCTACAAATTTGCTCAATTCCAAATTTGCGTTCTTTTTTGGTTCTTCAAAAGTGTCTGTAAGCCAACTATGAGTTAAAGGATTTGTAACCTTTGAAGTGCCTATTTTATTTAAAATTGGTGTTTCAGTAGCTCCAATTTTAATAATCGTTTCATATATTGATTGTTTTAACTTAACATTTTCTGTTGCGGGTGCTGTATGTCCCATTGAAGGTAAAGCCATTTTTGAATTCTCCTTAGTTTAGTTTTAAGGATTTTTCCAAAAATAGCTATTTCAAAAATAGTGTGTTTTGAAACAAATTAGATATTTACACTTTTATAAAGTTCTAAACATTCTAAGAAATCATTTTGCATTCTTAAAAGTAGTTTATTCTCTTTGTTTTCATCATCTTTTAAATCTTTTAACATTTTTTCTAGCTTTAAGGCATAATTTTTAAAAGTTTTAAAATCAAAGGCATATAAACCATTTTTAGCCAATATACAATTTAATTTATCTTTAAAATTGTTTTTACTTTGTTCTAAATCATACTTTAAAGCTTTAATCTCATTCTCATACTTTTGCTTTTGCTGTTTTAATTGAGATTTGTAACCTAAGCTTTGTCTAAAAGCTAACTTATCGTGCTTCTCATATTCAATATTTCTTAGTCTTTTTTCCATTTCATTAAAAGCTTTGATAAACTCGATTTTCCATTTATAAGCCTTTTCGCCTGTAAAACCCATAACAAGCAAAGAAAAAGCGTCACGAGTGATTTTGTAGCAAGGTAAAATTCTACCCGTGCTATCAATATATTTACTCGCCTTAAAATTAAGGTCAGTGAAACTATCCTTTGGGAAAGTTTCAATTTTTGCTATAATATTATCGTGGCGTTTATTAAAAACCGCCGCGATGTCTAAAGAGGTAGTCGTTACTTGGTCGTTGGCTACCTCCAACTCTACATCCACGCCATTAATTACAGCTAATTTTTCCATTTTTTACCTTTTTGTTTTGATTTAAAACAAATAAATCATTTGTTTTATGAGTAAATTATAACATTATTTAGTTATATTGTCAATAATTTTATAAATATTTTAGTTGTTTTTTTGTAAAATAATAAATATTTTATTTGTAAAGGTGTTAAAATGAATTATGATGAATTTGAGAATAAATTAAAATCAATCAGTTTAAGCAAAAAAGATTTTTCTGAAATGGTTAAAATGAGCTATACCGGCGTAACCAATTGGAGACAAACAAATTCTATACCCGGCTGGGTAAATAGTTGGCTTATTAATTATGAAAAAGCAAAAGTTTTAGATGAAATTTCAAAATCTATAAAACCTTTTATAAAATAAAAATAGTGTATTTTAAAGCAAATTATTTATTTTAAAAAAAGTAAGATTATAATATATAAATATATATAAAACATATAAAATAAGTATAAATTAACTATAAAAAAGGTATAATTTAATTATCAAAAGGAATTGAAATGAGTAGTATATTAAATGCCTATAATGAAGCAAAAATACTTCAAGAACAAAAACCAAACAATGCTGTTGTTATTTCTTATTTAAACTATAAAGGGTATTATCCAAAAATACAAAATACAGATTTATTGATAATACAAGGTGCATTAAAAGCTATACAACAAAACAATACAAAATTTGAAGATAATGTAAAACTTAAATATGAAAAATGAAATAGTTAAAGATAATAAAGAAATTGAAACTTTTGAAAAAGTAGGCAAAGTTATGGCTGAAATAGAAGTCAGCAAGCAAAAGGCTACTTTAGCTCAAATTGAAGCCACTAGAGAAGATAATCAAAGACAATATGATTTCGCTATTAATAAACTGACTAAAGAAAATAAAAAATGGCATAAATCTATGAATATAGCATGTACTGCGGTTTTTATTCTTCTGATAGCTAGTCTTTATCTTATTTTATTTACTGAAAAAATAGAAATAGGATTAGGCTTGCTCAGTACAACATTAGCAAGTGTTTTTGGATATTTAGCAGGTGTTGGTTCATCTAAAACCTAGTTGGACTTGGAAAAACTATTTATGAGTAATAAATATGAAGGGCATAAAGAGACATTAAGTAAAAAATCACAAAACAAAAATAAGGAAAACCAAAATGACAAAAACACAAGCTTTTATAGATGGTTTTGTAGGTAAGCCTATAAAAAACGAATGCTTTAATTTATGGGATTTAAATGCTATTATAAGAGAAAAACAAGCAAAATTATATAAAGAGAATATTGAATTTAGAGAGAAACAAATTGAAAAAATCACAAAAACAAAAAACACCTAATACTATTAAACAAGAAAATCAAAATAAAGAAAATCCATCTCAAACTTTCAATACTCAGCTTAATTTTCTTATGGAGAATGAACTTAATGCTATAGGAAAATTGCCTAAAGATTTAGCAGATAGAATTGTGACAATGCTAGAGAAATCTTTAGAGTATAAAAAAGATAACGATAATAAAATACTAGATTTAGAGAATAAAAATATAGAAATTAGAAAAAAAGATATAAAATCTTATCATTTTTGGAATGGTTTTGGAATGGTATCTTTTCTACTTATAACTATTACTAGTATATGTGTTGGATTATATCTTATTCTTAATGGGCATAATGAAGGTGCTTATTTTGCTTTTATATTAGGAGCATTGACACTTTTACCTAAAATAATTGATTCTATAAAAAACAAACCTAAAAATTAATTTACATTTTCTTTATCTTTTCCTATTAATATTAAGAAATAGTTTGAAGATTGAAGCAATTGTAATAAAATTAAGGGATAAAACCCTTAATTTTTATTTATCTTCGCTCCTTTCTTTTAATTTAATAAGATTTTTTAGCGTATAAGTGCCTATTTTTCCTGCTATTTCCCTGTTATTTTTTTTATCTGTAACCTTATCTATTTTTTGCTTTCTAGCTATAACTTGTTTTATTTTCTCAATTCTTTGCTTTCTAGCTTTTTTATCATTTTGTATTTTTTCATCAAGACTTTGTTTTACGCTTTTTTTATTCTTTTTCTCTACTTCTTTAGCCTCAATATTTTCTTTTATATCTTCCATTAAGTTTTTTTTAGGCTTAGTTTGGGTAGAATTAGGATTATTTGGTAGCCCATTCAATGAGTTATCATTTTTGCTACCTGGTTGGATGAAAGTTTGGATAATGCCAACATTTTCTTTAGTATTTTTCTTACTAACTTTTTCAAGCCTTGTTAAATCCTTTTCTTTAACTTTAGTCACATGTCTAACTTCTCCAGTATCTTTATTTACACCAAGTTTTCCTAATTTATTATCATTTAATCTTTTTGCTATTAAAGCTATATCCATTCTATTGTTTTTATAAAAAAATGTAGGATTTTCTTTAATTTCTTTTATAAGCTTAAACACATCACTAGGCTTTTTAAACATCTCTTTATGTTTATTGGCTAAATATTCTAAGTCGGCTATAATCTCATCATTTGTAAGCTTTGCTAAATTTCTAACATTTGGAGAAACGCTTATTTTTACATTTAAATCACTCTTTACTTTGCTCGGATCAGCTTTATTCATGAAGAAGTTGTCGCCTTTAATGACACCTTCTTTTATTAGTGCATCTTTTAATATCTTATTTTGTTCTTTGTCTACTTTAATATAATTATCTAAAGCATCTTTAAAAATTCTACTTTGTTCTTTATCCGCTATTTTTATGTTTTTAAGATTAGATATAACTTCTTTATTGGTTTTAGCAAGTTTTAATGCATCTAATATTTGATTTCTTAACGCTTGCTCTTTAGCACTTTTCATAAAAGGAACTAAAGCATGTATTCTAGCAAAAACACCACTTATTAATATTCTATCAAAAACACCGCTTATTGTTGTGGCTATTGAAGAATTTGTTTTTTTGCCACTACTAGCTAAAGCCGTCATTATTAAGTCTTTATTGTTTTGATAAATTTTTGCATAAACATTTACTACTTCTTTTGCATATTTTAAATCTTTACTTACAAATTCTACATTATCCATATCTTTTGCTAGGTTCTTAAAATCATATCCTATATCTTCAATTCTATGTTTTGCTAGTAATGCATTAAAAGCATGTTTTTCATTTGCTTTTCGCTCTGCTTCATTCATACCTTCAAAAGCTCTTTTTAAATCTTTGTCTTCATTGATATTTCTAGCACCATTAGCTATTCTTTGCGCGAGTGCTTCGGGTGTTTCTTGGTCTTTGATTTTTCCTAGATAACTATTATTAAAATTTTCTTTTAACGCATAGTTTTTATTAGCATTTTCTAAAATCTTCTTTGCTAGTTCTTTATCACTTGCATTTTTTATCATAGTTTCATCTAAAGTATCTTTTACTAGCCTATAAGCTTCTTTAGTATTATATGTCTTATTTCCTGTGGCTAATTGCTTATTTATAGCACTTCTTAAGTTAAATATTTGCTCAGCACTTAAGTCTTTATCAATAGTATCTTCTAGAAAGCTACTAATATTTGTTTTTATATCTTGCTCTAAAAAATTGTTGTTTTTAAACTCTTCAATCTTTGCTAAATCTTCTTTGCTTAACCTTATTGAGCCGTTGTTAAGCTCATCTATACTTTTTATAGCTTGAGCATATTCATTATTAATTCTTTTTTTATAAGAGCTATTATCTTTTTGCCAAGCTTTATAATCAAACTCGCCATTTAAACCTGTTTTGTTCTTAAATACTTCATCTTGTTCTTTAATTATATTTAAAAAAGAAATACTAGCATCCTTATCAGCCTTCAAAACATCATCTAAAAAACTTCCTATTTCGGGATAAGCTTGAGCTGATTTTAATAATATTTCTCTTCTTTGAGTAGTTGGAACTCCTTGTAAAGTATTTGAAATATTTTTTAAAATAGCACTTGTTCTTTTAGCGCTATCTTGTATAAATTGTGGATTATTCTTGTTAAGTCCTTGCTCGACAATGTTTTTTAATATTTCTATTGTAGGCTTTCCATTTTCTAAGTATGTTGGATTTTCTTTTGCTATAAGTTCATCTATTTGTTTTTTATTCTCTACATTTTTTGTAAGATTATTAAAAATTGTTTCTGCATTTTGCAAACCACCATCTGTAAATTTTCCTATCATAGGAATATCTTTTTGGGTGATTTTATCTATAACCCTATTACCTAAATTACCACCTTTTACCGCCATGCCATCTATCATATCTTTACCGGCTTGCGCTCCTGTTTTAACACTGCTTATTAAATCACCAACACTTTTATATGTTTTTCCTATTCCCTTTATAGCTGATCCAACTACAGCACCTGCTAAGGCATCTTCTGCGGCTGCACTTCCAAACCTTTTAGCATAGTCCATATAACTTGCTTCAATTCCTGTATTATTACTTTGCGAATGAAGATCAGCCATAGCACCGCTACCAGCACCAATTGCAGATGGTGCGAAATAATTTAAAGCTTTTTTGGCTATTGTTTGTCCTGCTGTTTTTGCTAAACTTCCAGCATATCCACCAGCTACAGAAAATGCTAACTCGTTTTTAGTACTAGCAAGTGTATTTCTAAAACTAGGAGTAAAATCAACTTCTTTTCCATTTTTATCAACGCCTATATATTTATAGTCTCCATTATTTATTTCTAAAAATGGCTCATATCCTAATTTTTTTATTTCATCGTATGCGATTTGAAAAATTTGTTTTTGCTCTTCATTATCAAGGCTAGTAAAATTTCTAGCCAACAACCCGCCTGATATCTGATTTGTAGCATCTTCTATTTTTTGCCTTGCCCCTTCTTCACCACTTGTAACTTTTGGAGAAAGATAATCCAATCCTTCAGATATCATTCTTTTTGGATCTATAAGGTTATTAAAATCTTCTAGACCCTTATTTATTTTACTCCATACTCCTTGTTCTTGTGGCTCATTTTGGCTTACTTGTGGTGCTTGATACATACTCATAGGCTTACCATCTAAAGCTAATTCTTCTTGTGAATTAAAATTGTTTTGTTGCTGATTATTTTGCATAAATTGATTATATTTATTCTGCAAAAAATTATCATCAATATCTATATAAGTTTTTCCTTCTGGTATATCTATATTCATATCAAAAAGTTGCATTGTTTTTGCACCTTGTGGTATTTGTATTGTCATCTTTTATCCTTATTATCTAAATGTAATCATATTGTTTTGTTGTAAAAAATTTTGGTTTAATTGTTGTTGCGGTTGTTGTGATAAAATCTTATTTAATGGCACTCTTTGCCCTTGAGAAGCTAAAATATTTCCAGCATTTATAAAATCTTTTATCATAGCCTTTTCATTTTCTAGCTTTTTATACATATTGTTATAATAATTTTCTATATTATCTCTATCTTTTAAATACCTTTCTGTTTTCCAAATATCCATATATTCTTTTTTTAAGGCATCATTTTTTACTCTATATAGTATTTCTACTGCTTTTTCAATATCATGTTTAGCATACTTATCAAAGAAGTAAAAACTATCTGTTTTAACCAATTCTTCTAATCTATGCCTATCTTCATTGCTCATCCTGCCACTTGTGATATTAACTAGTGCTAAATTTATTTCAGCTTTTAGCTTATCTGCGAATTCTTGTTTTAAGTTTTTACTATTACTAAAAGGAGTATTTCTTAATTTTTGATTTATGGTATCTCCAAATCCATAAATATCATTTAAATTTATATTTTGCGTTTTAGCGGTTTTTGCAAAATGATACAAATCCCCGCGATTACTTTCTTTGCTAAAAACATCTCTCATTGTTTGCGGTTCGCTTAAATTACCATTAGCATCTATACTAAAGCCTGAATTATTATTTGTTTTATTAGTAACTATATTACTATTTTTACCAGTTAAATAATCTAAATATTTTTGATTATAATCTTTATCTTCTTTATATTTAGCCCAATTTAAAGCATTATCTTGAACTTGTCTTTGTCTTTCAAGGTCAAATTTTTGCAAGGCTAAAGCATTATTAAATTCATTTTGCAAGATTTGATTATTTTGCATAGCCTGATTAAATTCCATTTGTTGCTTTCTTAAATCTTGCTCTTGCTGAAACTCATTAGCTTTAACTTTATCATCAAAACTTTTGCTCATGATGTCATATAAGACACCACCGACTTTTCCTGCGTTTTGTATAACGCCTGTATCAGGATTAAATACTACTCTTTGTGGGTTATAAAATGCCATTTTGTTTCCTTTATTCTTTCTTTTAAAATAAAGGATTTAAGGAAGTTTGTGTATAATTTTAAAAGGGTGCAACGCCAAAGGGTTGCCGCCCTTTAGCGTTAATTTACCGCCCAGTTGGGAGGTGATTAAATTGCTAACCAAAATTATAGTTATAATTATACTACTTTGTATAATTATAGTCAAGGCTTATTAATACTTGATTTCCCCTTTTTTAAGGGGAGCTATAATTTCCCTTTGGCTTCCTTAAATCCAAATCTATTTAATTACTCCAAACATTTTGAAGTTTATTTTCCATATTCTTTCTTCTGTTTAACTCTTCATTGGCTAGATACTTATTGAAGTTATAAGCATCTTTTTGTAAATCAAAATTTTTCTTTGCCATTTTTTGCTGATTATAAGCACCATATAAAGCGCCGGCACCGCCTAAAACATTTCCTAATCTATCAAAATTAGTTACTTTATTTGCATCAGAACTTTTAAATAACCAATCTCCAAAATTACTAAAAGAATTTTTTAATCCATTTAAAAAACCACCACTGCTACTTGCTAAATTTGGAGTAAAATTGCTTGTTTTCATCAAAGTATCTGCAAAGCTAGAGCCTAGTCCTGTACCACCTTTTAAAGCTGTTATAAAATCCATGATTTCTCCTTTATACTAAACTTAATAATTCTTTGCCTAGATCTATCTCGCTAACTTCGCCTTTTTTTAACTTATCGTTAAAATCACTAGTTCTTACATTATTATTTGCACTTGATAAATCTTCAGCTTTTTTGGCATTATTTGATTTTCCGACCAAATTAAGCAAGGTTTTCCAGCTGTCAATATTACCTTCGCCTAAACCATTTAATTTTGTTGCAAGTTCTGCCATAGCCTTTAAATCCGCATCAGGATAGGCTTTTCTTAACTCGCTTTCTACTTGTGCGTATTTAGCGATTAGTGCATCTTGCTCTTCTTTGTCTTTTTGCTTTTTATCAAGCTCTTCAAGCCTTTTTAATTTCTCATCAAGTCCATCAAGTCCTAATTCTTTTAAATACTGCTCTCTTTGCAATTCTTGTTCGCTTGGCTCTTTTTTTGGATTTTTTAAAGCTTCAAGCTCACTCATTAAAGCATTTAATTTGTTGTCATTTTCACTTTTATAAGCTTCAAACATCGCCTTATAATCAGGCTCGTTCTCATTAGCAACCTGCATAGATTCATTATCTTCTACTTGCGTAGGTTCATCGCCATTATTAGCAACTTGTCCTTTATCATCATCTGTTATGACATTTATTAAATCTTTTAAAGCATCATTTTCCATCTTCTTCATCCTTTATTTTATTGATTATTATGTCTAAAAAAGCCATAGTATCTAAAGCTTTTAACCTTAACTCTTTCTCATCATTATTTTTTGCTATATAAAAACATTCACTATATTTTGCTTTGATAAAATCTATTAATTTCTTTCCTCCTTTGGTTTTAGATATATCGCTTTTTATTTCAATATTAAGCATTAGTTTCTCCTTGCATTTGTGGATTAATATCTTCATTGTTTTCAAAAGCAAATAAACTATTTACATTCTTTACACCTAAAATTGGTAATAATTCTTTAGTAAGTTCTTTGCTAGCATTTATAATCCCATAAGCAGAATTTGCATCGCCTATGCTCATATACATTTGATATAATTGTGAAAAAACTTGCATACTAGCTTGAATTCCTGCACGTCTAATTTCTTTATTCATGGCACCTGTGCCGGTTTGAATTTTAAATCTAAAACTAGGTATATCCTCTCTTTGAAAACCATTAAAAAAACTATCTTCTCCATACTTAAAAACAAGCATTGCAAATCTATCAAATAAAGGCTCTATAAAAGTTTCGTTATACTGTCTTATATAGTCAGCACTTCTTCTTCCGCCTTCTTGTGCTTTTATGCTAATTTCTGTTGCTGTTTCATTTTGTGCAGTTTGAGCTCCATTGTTTTGTGGACTAACTCCTGTAACTTCTGTGAGTTCGCTTTCTAAAAGCTGTAAATTCATTCCCGCACTATTTACATTTGGTGGTGGTAATATTTGCACACCCTTTGGATCGTCTGTATATATTGGTTTTCCTAAGGTTTCTATATCTTCTCTGCTTACTCCCATTGATTTTGGCATCATTATTTTAGGCATGATATGAGTTCTTACTGCATCTATTAAAAGATTTCTAGTTATATTAATTTCATCTTGCAAAGGCATAGCAGAAGCCATTATAGGCTCGCCATAAGCACTTACATAGTTTTCGTTATCTATCTTTTTAAGTTGTGGTAGCATTGAACCCCAGATAAAAGGCTGTCCATCTTGCAAAGTAACTTCATTTCTAAGTAAATTATTTTCAAATAAGGTAGAAACCACCCACTCATCATCGTTTTTTCTTTCATAAATATCATAAAGCTTCACTTTTTTATACTCATCATCTTCGTCAAAAAGCTTTTGGATTTCTATGTTTTTATAAAATCCTAGCTTTTGTCTTTCATGGATTTGATTATAAGTTAGGTAAATTTCATTAACTATATAACCTACATCTTCACTATTTAATGCATTTGGATCAAAGAATATACTATCAATATCTACTCTTTCAATGCGTGGCATTCCTTTATGCCAAGTAACCTTAGCTATACTTGTTCCCACAAGTAAAACATCTAAGAAAAGCGGTTGAAAAATCTTAAACATATTGATTTTACCACTATAAAAATCAATTGCATTCTGCCATAGCTCTATAATCGTATCATCGCTATTAATGTAAGTTTCAATATCTGCCATTCTCTCACTATTAAAATATACATCATTTAAGCTAGTGATTAAATACTTTACCTTAGCGTTTATTTTTGGTATGTAGATACTTGATTTATTTCTTTTTCTCAATTTTTGCATTACCTTATTTTCAAGCAAATAAGCATCTTGCAATTCTTTAAAGTGTGGTTTGTAATTTTCATATCCACTTTTACTTTCGCTAATGAGTTGTGTTAAAAACGATACTCTCTCATCATTAGTTCTTTTTGTTTTCATTCATAATTCTCCATATTGTTGTTTTGCTTAAATTTGTTATTTTTAAAATATCTTTTTCATTCACTCCTTTTTCAAATAAAAACTCCGCAAATTCTCTTTTAAATTTCTTTTTAGAAATATTATTAAATCCTGATACAAGTTCTAAAAATTCATTTGCAAGACTTGACTTTATAGCCTCATCGCTTAAATTTGAAAGCTTTTTTATTTTGTTTACATCAATTGCATCATAGATCATTAAAAACTCACCAGCCATCATAACTCCAATCTTCATTAGTATTGTTTCTGCTGTATAGTTTTTCAAAAAAAGTTAATGCCACCGCATCGCTAACATCAGGACTTTTGCCATAGTTCTTTTTTAATTGTTCTTTTGAAACTATCTTTAAAAGCCCCTTGTCGCTATATTCATACTCAATCATTCTCATATCTTTTTTTAATTCTTCATCTTTAACAAGCTCCATGTGTTTTAAGTTTTTAGCAAATGTAAAATACATTTGCGCTCTTTTATTTAAGTATTCATTGCTAGTTGCAGAATTTGCAGAATTTGCCTCAAATACAGGCAAACCATAATTTAACAAGACATCATACACGCCAACGCCAAGACCGCAAGTATCTATAAAAATACCTTTTGGTTTATCTTCGCTTTGATTGTATTCGGCTAGTATTTTGTTTGCTAATTCTATAGTTCCAAGTTGTGAGTATTTTTTAATCTCATCAATTACAAAACCTTTTCTTTTTGCTAAAGCACTCTTATCATCTCCATATCTTGCTACATCAAGCCCCCAAATATTCTCGCCTTGCATTTTTTCAATACTAAAAGAGTTCTTGCTCATCGCATTTTCAATTTCAGTTAATGCAAAAAGCTCCGCACTCGAGCTATCTATAAACTCTCCATAAATTTCTTGTTTGACTACTTCGCTATCTTCGCCACCCACTTCTTCAATTAATTCTTTAATTTGCTCTTCTTTTAAAAATGGATTATCATAACTTGAGAATTGAAAATGTTTCCAATTTTTATCGCTGAGTTCTTTTCTGCAAAGTTCATAAAATAGATTTTTTCCTTTAGGAACTCCACCGATAATCGCTCTTGATTTAGGATTATCAAGCAACATAGGGCGTATGGCGTTATACCAAAGATATTCTCCTTTGCTGCCTTTTAAAATAATTCCTGCTTCGTTTAAAATAACAAGGTCATATCCAAAACCTTCGATATTTTCACTTCTTTCAGCACTTCTCATATGAAGTACCGCTCCGTTAATGATTAATTTCTTATCTTGTACACTCCAAGAATAAAAATCTTTTGGCAAGTTTTTTAACTCAGGTGTAAAATATAACTCGTAATAGTTTTGTAAGTTTGCTTGTATGGTATCTACCCATAATACATTTTGTCCTAAAAGCAAGTTTTCTATGACAAACTTAGCGCTTCCCCTTGTAAAACCAAGTCTTCTGCCTTTTGCTACGGTTATAAAGCGTGGATTTTTATCATTAAAAACTTTAAGTTGTGCAGGAGTGTAAGAAAAATCGATTTTTAATTTCATTTGATTTCACTTCTTATAATTTCTATTTTTTGAACATTATCGCTGACTACTTCTTGTTTGTCTACATAACCGTGCTGATTTTTTAGCAAGAACATACTAACGCTAGGAGTATAAGTACCGATTAAGGAATGGTTTAAAATATCCATTTCACACCTTTGTTTTGCATTTGCTACTATTTCTCCAAAATCTTTATCTTTTTCCCACTCATTTAAAGTTTGCATTGAAATCCCTAAATGCACAGCTAATCCCACTTTTGTTTTAGGTGCAAAAATAACACTTTCTTTAGTTTCTTTTAAAACAGTTTTTTCACTAAAGTAGTTTTCTATCTTTGATACAAGCTCTTCTTTTGTGATGCTTTTGCCATTTGTCATCATTCTAGCCATCAAGCCACCCCTTCTTTAAAATTAAATTCTTTGATTTCTAAGTCTAAAAAAGATTTTTTAAAACTAATAATCTCATAATCGCCTTTTAAAACATTCTTATCGTTTTCAAATAACGCATCTAACACGCATTTTACGATATTGTCTCCATCGCCATGCCTTTTGCTGTTAAATCCTATTTTTAAAGAAAACTCATATTTCTTTTGCTTATCAAAGGCTTGAAAACAGCTAATATTATTTTGTCTTCTAAACTCCATTTGCAAGAGTTTTTTAAAATCTAAATATTTAAGATAATCTTTACATGCAAATTTAGATCTTTGCGTGGTTCTTTTATAAGGAACTGGGTTGCTTTTTAAATCAATTTTTAAAATATACTTTTCCATTTCAGACTTTCTTAAATTTAGCTTATATTTTTAAAAGCCATTTTGACTTTTACTTTCTTTTGAAATTCTTCTTGATTCTCCTTAAAAATTTTTTTCTGCACCTTCTTAAAGTTATTATATTCTTCTTCATGGCTTAAAGATGTATATCCTTTTATCTTATAAGAAGTATTTATATATATATCTTTTCCTATGCGCTCTTGATTTTTAAATATAAAATCTATTAAAGCGTGTTTAAATTCGTTATTTTTTAGCATTTCTCCATCTTCGTAGGTTAATTCTCCAAAATTATTTAGACAAACCAACATATTAATTGATTTTGCTAATCGTTTAAAAAGGTTGCCCTGTCCATCATAACAAACATATGAGTATTTAAAATCACTTTCAAGCAATCTAAAAAATGGACTATTTTTATATTTATTTTTTAACCATTCTAAAAAAATTTCTTTGTCTTCAAAACGCTTTTTAAACTCGATTTCAGCTCTTTTGCAAACTCTTCTTAATTTCTCATAGGTTGTCCCTACGATATTCTCTCTTTCTAAAGTTTCGAAATAAAAATCTAAGAAAGCATGAATATCCTTAACGCTTTTGAGATATCTACCTACAATATCAGTTGCCTGAGCCTTATTAATTTCCAATAAGTCCATTAAAATTTGTATTTTTTCTTGCATTTTTTACTCCTTAAAAGCATCCTAAGATCTTGTCTTTGTTCTCATCTTTCATTCCGTAATACTCCATCAAGCTATCAACCACACTAGGATTGGCTTCTTTTTTTCTGTTAAAACGCTGATTTTTTCTTAGCTCGTTTTCTTTAGCATATTTAAGCCAAGTATAAAGACTGCCTGCAATGCTTGACATTCTTTTTCCATTTCTTTTCCACTCTCTAGCATCCCAATAGCCTATAAAATCATTAGCCAACTCTTCACCAAAGTTTGTATTATTTTTCTCATTAAAAGCTATTATTTGCCCCATAATCTCATTAGCATTTGGGACTTTAAATTCTTTTTTTGCCATTTTTTCACATTCCTTTTCATCAAGTTTTAAAAAGCTCACTACAAAAGAGGCGTTTTGATTAAAAACGCGTTCTTTCTTTTCTTGATTATTTTTTAAATTTTCTAAATTCTCTTTTTTTATAAATTTATTATTATTAATATTTATATTATTTATAAATTTATTATCGCGTGCGTGCGTGTGTGTTTCTATATATAGGGATTTTTGATTTTTTTCGTTTTCAGTGGTTAATTTTCTGTCGATTGATGAAGCATTATTTTTAAGAGTTTTGCTTAGCTTTTCATCACTGTTTTTAAGCAAAGATAAAGATTTGTTAAAATGCTTTTTGACTTGATAATTTTCATCTTTTAAAATCCACTCATAAAAATTTAAAGAGCCATTCCTAACCTTTTTAATTTCTAAAAGCCTAAGCTCGATTAATTCTTTTTTAGCAATTCTTAATCTATTTAAACTCATTCTTTGATTATTTTTAACTTTTATAAACTCTCTTAGATAGATTTCACTTACAATCGTTTTTTCACTAAGCTTTGCTAATTGAATATACAATGCTAAAGCATCAACACTAAGTCCTCCATAAGCTATAGTGTTTGATAATTTCAAATAGCCTTTTCTCTCTCTTAGGCTTTTACGCCCCAAAGCTACATCAAAACTTGCTATAAAATTTGGTATCACCAACTCTCCTTTATGTTATAATTTAAATTAAAAAGGTTTTTTATGTTTAATTCTTTCTTATCCGAAATGCTAAAAACCACCACTTTAGAAAATTTAGTATATTTTTTAATAGGTGTTTTATTTGGTTTAAGTATCCGTCCTTTGTTTTTATATTTAACTAAAAAACAAAAACTAAAAAGAGTTTGTATTAAAGATATGAAGCTAGAAAACGATTTGACAAAAAGACTATATCCTAACTTAGGATATAAATTAGTTACAAAAAAAACTCCTTTTGAAATGGTTTTTAAAAAAGATAAATTTAAATACATTATTTGTCCTTACTACCGTGATAAAAAATGCGTTTTAGATAATGATAAATGCAAGATATTAAAATCCCAGCCGAAATACCAGCCACTAGAAACAGTCTAAAATGCAACATCATCAAAGTAAAAATAAATAATCCTATAATCTCAATCAATCTCTCAAGCATTTCATTCCTTAATCCGTTTTAAAAAGTCCTTTGCTATAATTTTTTTGCACCCAATCAAGAAAAGGACTTATCAAAATGGATGACAAAGATTTAAACTTGTTAAAAAACATCCCTTATCTTATGGAAAAAATCGAAGAGTTAGAAAACAGGATAAAACAACTAGAACAAGCTGCACAACCTAAACCATACTCTACCCAAACTCCAAATTACTTAGGAGAAATCTAAGTCTTATCAAGGCTTAGAATATCCTTTTTACCTAGTTCTCTATAGTATTTTTCAAATTTTAAAAAATGAGCAATCCTATCCGTAATAAGCTCATTAATACTATTAAATCCGCCATCATTTGCCACACTTTGTAAAAGTTCAAAATACTCATCAGGCATCTTAACCTTTAGCTCAATCACTTTAATTCTCTATCCTTTCGCTTTCTCCCACGCTTAGGTATGTTTATAAGATTGCTACGAACATCCACCCAAAATTCATGAGGTATTCCATAGAGTTTTTTAAACTCTATTTGTTTTTTAAAGCTTGGGCGTGATTTATTTGTTCTAATCTTTTTAACACTAATAACCGTATAGTGATTACTCAATATTTTTGTAAAATCAAAAAAATCTATTTTTTTCATAACGAAAGTATAAAATAAAGAAACTTAATAAATATTTAATTATGTTTCTAATTATGGAACATTATTTGCTTGAAAAAAGTGTATAATTTTTATACTAAAAAAGGAGAGAATATGGGAAGAAATGGAGATATATTCGATTTTCATTTTGATACTGAAAAATTTAAATTTTATTTAAAAAATAGAGATAAAAAAGTTACATATCAAGATTTGATGGAAATTTTATATAAAAATGGCATAGAAAGCTCAGAAGCAACAATAAAAAAATGGTTGATGTCTAAAGAAGATAATAAAACAAAACCTAAACCACAATATATAAAAATTTTATGTAATGCATTGGATATTCCTTTCAACGAAGTGATATTGCAAGATGTTTTCAGAAATGATAATCAAATAAATTTTAGATATTTCCCAGATATTTATGCAAGTGCAGGACTTGGAACCTCATCTCAAAGTGAAGAAGTTAAAATAGTTTCCGTTGATGAAAATTTTCTAAAAGAAATTTTAGATATACCTATAAAGAAGAGTTATGATATTATAAAAATTAATGGCGATAGCATGGAACCTATTTTATCTAATGGAGATTTTATTATTATAGATAGAAGTAAAAATTCACTTGGGGCTATTTCAAATGCAGATATTGTTATTTTTAGAAAAAATGATGATTTATTTTGCAAAAAAATTAAAAAAGAACCTTTTGCAGATTATATTTTTTTAGTTTCTGAAAATAAAAAATATGAAGATAAAAAAGTAGATAATAGCGAATTTGAACAATGCGAGATCTTAGGTGCTGTAGTATCAAAAATGGCGATTGAAACCTTTAAAAATTTTATAGAAGTGGTGGGATGAATTTTAAGCAATGGTTTTATTTTTATTTAAAGTTTTTATTTAACAAAGTGCAGTATAATATAAAATATTTTAGGTTTGTTTAATTATAGAGAAAGAAAACTTAATGACAAAAATACAATCATTTTGGAATGGTTTTTACGGTAAGCAAATTAAGATGAAATTATCAAATTATGGAAAATTTCTAATAAGCTTAAAGATGCACAAGCCACAGAAAGAAAAGTTATTTCAGAAAAAAGATAAAAAGAATTTAGTTGTTTTAGCAAATAAATTAGTATCATAAAGATTATATTAATTTCCAAAAAAGGATATATAATGAGGAAAATGGATGCAGCATCGGAAAAAAGATTAATTGAAGCCGTATCTTATCTTAAAAAGATAAGCAAAGACGCATTAATGGCAAGGCTTTATCAAAAAATATTATTTTTATTAGAGTTGAAATATTATCAACAACATTCAAGACCGTTTATCGGTATAAATTTTAAAAGTTATAAATTTGGACCTTTTAGTCTTGATGTAGCAAAAGCTTTAGATGACCCTAAACCAAATTCAGAATGCTCAAACGAAGTTAAAGAAAAAATAGATGAAATATTAAAAGAATATAATCTTAATAGATTTGACCAAAAAACAATGGGAAAATCATTTAAAAAAATGATTGATTATATTCACTCTTTAGTGTTTTATAATCTAACTCCATTCGATTGTGATTTTAACTTTGATAATTATTCTTTTGAAGATTTATTTGAGAGAATTAACTCAAAGCTAGATGGTAAAAAATTAGAAGATGAGAAGTATAAATTTGCTTTAATTAACCAAAAAGCTAAGGAATACGAATGCCTATTCCAAATTTAGCTATTAATATAATAAGATTTTTAGTATCAACCTATAAATTAAAAAACGAAACATATGTTTATAGTGAATTTGGAAAATATATTAGAGTAACATTTTCAAAATTAAATGAAAAAAGTGATGCAAAAGAAATTTTAGATTTAATACGCAATTTCGATGAAAAGAAATTAGTGGAATTTTATGATTTATTAGTTTGCGCAACAAAAAATTTTAAAGATTTCTTAGCAGAATTTAAAGCCAAATTATTTTGTTTTATATGTGAAGAAATGAGAATTGAAATAAAATCCCTTATAAATAAATGAAAAACTCATAATCTTATCATTATTAGCTATTTTAGCTTTTGCTGATTATAATCAATACAAACCAAGTGAAGCTACTTGCAAGTTGGCAAGAGTATAAAAAGTTATAAAGCTGATTGTGGTAAATTTTAGTCTTTATTTTACTTATACTATCAATACCCCATCAACCTTTTATATCCATCGCATTAATCCTTCCAATTTTCTAAAAATGTTTTTAAGGATTTTTTTGGTTTTTCATCTTCAACTTCAACATCTATAATATCTTCTTGGTAAGGCTTAGAATTGTGTTTTGCAAATACAAAAAAAGGATTTTTTTCACCGTAAATAATATATTGAATTCCCCATAAAATCAAAAACAAAGGAATACCAACAAACAGTCCTATGATAGTCAAATCCGCAATAAAAGATAAGATGAAAAGAACTCTTAATGCTCTAATAAACAAATTCAATCCTTTTAATTATTTTCTATTAAAAAATTATACCACAAAAATATTTTTAAAAAAGTTTCTAATTAATATACTAAATTAAATTTTAATTAAGTTTCTTTATTATATACTTTTATCAACAAAACAAAAAGGATAAAAAAATGCTAGAGGTTAAATTAGATTTAAGACCTGATATTAAAAAAATGCTAGAAATAGCCTTTGAAAGAAATTATTCAAAAAGTTACGCTTCTTTGGAAGAGTTTTTAGCTAATGTTCTTCATAATGCAGTTAAAAACTTAATCACCAAAGAAGCGTTTGAAAACAAAGGATTTGTTATTTCTCTCAAAGATTAGGAGTTTCGTTTAAAACTTGAAAATTTTTGTCATTTAGTCTTTTTTCAAGGGTTGCGACTTTACTTTCTAGCTCGCTAACTCTTAAAAGAAGATTATTAAGTTGAGCTTTTAAGCTTTGTATTTCGTCCATTATATCACCTTCCTAGAGTGAAAGTGATTATAACTAAAAAAGGATAAAAAATGAGTTTTACAGATTTTTATTTTGATAGAGAAGAAAAAAGAATTTCTAACTACGCAAGAGAATTAGTTAAAGATGAATTAGAGAGCAGAGAAAACTTTGCGGATATTTTTAACTCTTTGCAAGAATTTAAAAATATTTTAGAAGTAAGCTTGGAAGATGATGAAGATATTGCAGCTTCTTTGCAAGCCTATGGAGATGAGTTTATTAACGATACCTATGATTTATTGGAAAAAGTAAGGAAATTTGAGAAGAAATACGAAAAGCTTTATTAAAAGTTTAACAAGTTCTTTTTATTAAAGAACTTTCTTAAGCTTTTGACTGCTTGGAAATTAAGCTTTGCTATCGTGTTGATGGTTTTGAATAGCGGAAGGGTTAGCGAGTTATCCATAAACTTGGCTCGTTATTATTGTTTATAGTGCTATTTTTAAGGTTTTCTTGCACTTTAAAAACGACAGAAAACTAAGGGTTTAAGAAAAAGAAAGTATAATTATAAAGTTTAAGTGGCTAACTTGTCTCAGTGTTGAGAAAGGAGGCTCTAAAATGTGGGATAAAATTTTAACAATTTTAATCTTAATCTTAGAGCTAATTAGAGAGTTTATAAAACTCTAATATTTTTTAACACAGATAAATTTTAACTAAATCCGCTTAGCATAAACTTAAACGATTATACAATGCCGAGACTTGCGGATTTACTCGGCTTTATCAAAAATAAAAATAAATTTGATAAAATAACATTGTTTAAGTGGCTAATTTCTCTTGGTGGGGAAGGAGCTGTTTTTGATGATAGAGAAGTTTTTAAAAATTGCTTTTTTATTGTTAGAAATAGTAAAAAAGTTGATTGAAATAATCAATCAACTAAACTAAAAAACCACTAAAATTATAGAATAGCCTTGCTTAGCCTATACTTAAACAATACTCACGCCAAGAGAGCAAGGCTCTTGGCTTTTCTTAAGCTCCTTTAATGCTTAAATGGGGCAACTTTAAAACTACTTATTTTACATTAATGAGAATTTGTCTTTTTTGTTTTTTAGTTTTTATTTTCCTTTTTAATAAAGAACTCAGTTGCTCCTTTTAAGCATTAATCTAAAAGGAGAAAAAATGAAAGCTTATCACACAAAAGAACAAGTCATCATTAAACTTAGCAAAGATGAATATAGAAAAGAAATGAAGCTAAATAAGTCTTTAAAAGATGAAAATAAATCTTTAAAAACTGAAATTTCTAATCTTGAAAATGAAAAAATAGAACTTTTAAAAGAGTTAAAAGACCAAATAGAAGCAAATATGAAAAATATAAAAGAAATTAGCTCTTTGCAAAATAAAATTTATGAGCTTCTTTATGCAAAAGAAAGGTCAAAACTATGTTCTTGATATTTAAAAAGAATGAAAAAATCAGAAACTTAGAAAAAGAAGTTCAAAGGCTAAAAGGTGTAATAGCATTAAAAGATACTGCTATAAATGAAATTTCATTGAAGCTAGAAGAAGAAATTAAAATCAATGTAAAACTTAGTAATTTTCGTATAAAAATACTTGATGCTTTAGGACTTATAGGGGTTTTTAAAAATGATGATAAAGCTATTAAAGAAGTAAAAAGATTAAAGGAGAAAGAATGTCAGTAACTACAATATCACAAGAAAAACAAGTCTTAAATATTTTATTAAACAAAGGAAAAATAGATAATTTTTATTGCATAGATACAAGAATTACTACAAGACTTGGAGCTTATATTTATAATCTTAGAAATAAAGGTTATGCAATAGAAACAGTTAGAAACAAAGAAACGAGAAATACTTTTTATATTTTAAAAAGCACTCCAAAAATAAAAAAGGCAGGATAAAATGAATTGTAAAATAATTGATTTAGAGCAGGGTAGTGTGGAATGGTTAAATTTTAGAAAAGGAAAAATAGGTGCATCGATGGTAGCATCTTGTGTAGGTATTAAAGGTGCTTTTAATTCCAAAGAAGAAGCAAGAGATATCATTTTAGGACTTAAAGAAGTCTATCAAAATGAAGCCATGAGAAGAGGCAATGAATATGAGCCTTTGATTAGAGCTAGGGTTGAATTTTTACATTCTGTGAGTATCACTCCTGTAGTTTTGCAAAGTCTAGAAAATGAAATGTTTATAGCAAGTTTAGATGGAATAGATGAAAATGGAATTATTTATGAGTTTAAATACTCGCAAGATGAGTATGATTTTATCAAAAGAAATAAAAAGCCAAGTGATAAATACTACGCTCAAGTGCAATTTCAACTCTATATCAGTGGTAAAGAAAAATGTGTTTTTGTAGCTATGAACAAAGAAGAAGAGATTGTAGAGTGCGAAGTTTTAAGAGATGAAGCTTATCAAGAATGGTTGGTTAAAAATATAAAGCAATTTATATTAGATTATATCATAGATCAAAAAAGCGATTATAAAGAGCTTGAAGATACTAAAGCAAAAAATCTAACGATTGAAATTATAAGGCTTGAAAACACGATTAAACCTATTAAGGAAAAGCTAGAAAGTCTTAAAAAAGAACTCATAGCCTTAGCAAATGGAGAAAAAGCAAGATGTTTGGATATTACAATTTATCCGCAAAGTAGAACTACAATTGATTATAAGGGCTTTTTAGAGCAAAAAAATATCACTGTGCCTAAAGAATTTTATAAGGAAAGTACTTCAATGTGCTTAAAAATCAAAAAAGGAGCATAAAAATAAAGCACTTTTTGATAAAATTATAAAAACAAAGGAAGGGTTAAAATGTTAAATTTAAAAAGTTTAGAAATCACTTGCAAACAATGTAAAACTAAAATCACTTTAGATATAGGTAAAACTGTCATTGTATGCCCACTTTGCAATAATGCTTTTTATAATTCTTATGATGAAGCTCCACTTTCTAAACTAGGAAATATATTGCAAAGCTTAAAAGAGCATAAAAAAGCAGAGTTTAGATTTATTACAGATGAAAAGGAATAAATATGAAAAGCTATAAAATTACCTGCAGAAACTGCGATACGCAAATCATTGCAAAAGTTGAGCAAAGCATTCTTTTTTGTCCTGCTTGTCATACAAACTTTTTTAATTCTTATGATGAAGCACCTTTTAAAACTTTACGTCAGAGCCTAAAATCTTTTGAAGATAAAAGCAGTGTTTTAAAATTTGAGTTTATCACAGATGAAAAGGAATAAAATGGAGAAAGAAAACATTGTTAAAGAAGTTTGTAAAGAGTTAAATATCACGCAAAAGGAGTTAAGCGAGATTTTAGTAATTTATGTTCTTTGAATTAGGGTTGTTTAAGATTTTTGTGTTAGAATTTGGCTATGTTAGAATTAATTAAAAACATAGGGCTTGGCTTATTTGTTAATGGGAGTTTCGCATTAATGAATTTTGACTTTAAACCGCAAAGCTTTATCATAACTGCTTTTAGCGTCGGGATTATGGCTATATGTATTCTTATGCAAAGGAGGCAAAAGGATGAATGAGATAGGTTTAAACATTATCGCAGGGGTAAGCGTTATACTCTTTGCTTATACTTGCTATCTATTTTATAAGCAAAATAAGTCTCTAAAAGACAAAACGAAAGAAAGTAAGCACTAAAATCAAAACAACCCTTTCAAAGCATAAAATGAAAGGGTTAATATGCTATCACAAATACAAAATAATACCTCAATACAAGTTGCTTCATTTTATGAAGTTACCAAAAATTCAATCACAAAACATTTTTTAAGAAACGCCGATGAGCTCATAGAAAATATACATTATTTCTATGATTATGAGCAAACAAAAGGCGGAAGACAAAGAGTAATCAAATGGACTTTAGAAGGTGTTTATAAACTTTTTGATAAAATTAAGAAATTAAAAGAAAGGAGTAATATGGCAGAAGAGAAAGAAAACATTGTTAAAAAGGTTTGCAAGGAATTAGGGCTTACTTATAGGCAACTTGGCGAGTTGATAGGACTTAGCGAAGGTCGAGTAAAACAACTTGCGATTGGCGAAGTTGGCGAACAAGTAGAAAAAGCTTGTCAAATGCTTATCAAAATTCATAAGCTAGAAGCCGAACTAAACGAGCAAAAACAATTAAAAACACTTCTTAAAAATTTTATTTCTTAACCGAGTTATTTTTAACTTGGTTAAAACCCACCAAAAGTATAAAATCATAACTAAAATTTTAAAAAAGTTTATATTTTTACACTTTTACTATTGACAATAGTTCGTAATTATGCTATAATTCTCGCATAAAGGTTATAAAACATAACCTTTAAATAAACGAAAGGAGTAAAAGATGCCAACTAGTGAAGTGCTCGAGCTAATCACTGCGGTAATTTGCTTGATGACTGCAATCATTCAAGCATTGAAGCGGTAACCAAAGGGGCGAAAGCCCCCTGACATCTTTTACCTTTTAAAATTATATCATAAAGGAGCGGTTATGGTGCAAATTTTGTTAGTAGTTTTAGCAACTTTGGTTTTAGGCTTAGCTATTAAGGTTTCAAGATTAGAAAAAGAGATTAAGGAGCTTAAAAAATGAGTGCTTTAATCCCTATAAATAATGTAAATGTAGTTTTTGAAGTTGTTGGCGATGAAATATTCGCCAACTCTTTACAGATAGCTGAAGTATTTGAAAAAGACCACTCAAATGTGTTAAAGGCAATAGATAAACTACCAAACGATGAATTTAAAAGCTCAAATTTTAAATATGATAGCTATTTTGACAAAAAGAGCGAACAAAGGCGTATGATAAACCTTACTCGTGACGCTTTTTCTCTTTTAGTGATGGGTTTTACAGGCGAAAAAGCTTATAAATGGAAAATCCTGTTTATAAAAGCTTTCAATGAAATGGAAAAAAGACTAAGAAATATTGAATATGAGAAGCACGATAAGTTAGCTTTTAGACAAAGCTTAGGTTATAAATCACAGCTTAAACAACAAAAGGAAAAATATGAAAACAAAATCAAAGCCCTTAAATACGACTTAGAAAATAAAAAGGAGTTGAGTTTTAAAAGAAAGCTTAGCAAGGAAGAATTACTAGAGCTTAGAAAAATACTAGCCCGTGATTATGGAATTCTTTGCATAAAAGAATGGGAAATGAGTTTAGTTGCCGAAAAAATAGGTAAAAATTTAGTGTTTGAAACTGTTTTAAATAAGCTTGAAAAAGAGCTTAATTATTGGCAAAATTATGAAGAATACGAAGAAAAATGGAGAAAAATATTAAGGAGATGAAAAATGAGTAATGAAGTTGTATTAAAAGAAGAAAATAAATTAGAAATAAATTTTAATCCTTATGAGTTGGCTTTGGTAAAAGGTGATTTATCAAAACTTAGTGATGTAGAACGAGCGAGTTATGTTAAAAATCTTTGTGAAAGTTTAAACTTAAACATGCTTACAAAGCCTTTTGAATACATAGTATTAAATGGCAAACTTACTTTATATGCAAATAAATCAGCAACAGATCAGCTAAGACAAATAAGAAAAGTAAGTATTACAAAAACAGAAGTGGCACAAGTTGGCGATATTTATATGGTTACAGCCTACGCAGCAACACCAGATGGAAGAACTGATTGCGATACAGGTGCTTTAAATATTAAAAATTTAGGTGGCGATAATTTAGCAAACGCAATAATGAAAGCTATCACAAAAGCAAAAAGGCGTGTAACCTTAAGTATTTGCGGACTTGGAATGCTTGATGAGAGTGAATTAGAAACAATAAAGGAAAAGCGATTTTTAAATCCAAATGAAGATTTAAAAGTTTGGGGTAGTGATGAAAAAGCTATAGAAAATAAAGCAAAAGAGATAAAAGCTTTAGGTGCTGAACTTAGAAAATTTATGAGTGATAATGGTTTAAACACTGGGGAGCAAAACAATTTTATAAAAAAACATTCTTTATTTACAAGTGAAAAAATACGAGAAGTTCTAAGCAATAAAGATGAATTTTTAACACAATTAAAAGGAGAATTATAATGTTACCAGCATTTAAGGCAAGTTTTGAAGTGGCAAATTATTCGCCAAGCGTAGAGTATTTAAGTGAAGGTGGGCTTTATAGCGGAGTTTTCCGCAAAGCCTTTTTATATGATAAATTGGCAAGCGATGGAAGCAATAATACTTTTATTTGTTTTGAATTTTTAACCAGAAAAGAGCAAAAACTAGCTATTTTTAATCTTTTTGTAGCTAAAAATAACGATTTTAGCTATATCAATAAAAATGGAGAAAAAGAAAATTATTTAGGATTTAGACAATTAAATGCCATTATGAAATTCTTTGGAATTGATGAACTTGATTTTAGTGAAAAGGGAAATGAGAATGTTTTTGGGGTGCAGACTGAAGTTATTTATCTAAATTCTTTAGTTAATAAACTTTTAGTTTTAGGTTTTGGAACAGAAGAATATTTAAGTAAAAATGGAGAACTTGCTAACAAAATCTTTCTTGATAGAATTTTTAATGAAAAAATGCAAAGCATGGATGAGTTTCAAAATAATAAAGAGCCTTTATCTATAAAATCTTTTAAAGCAAGGCATAAATCTTTAAATAACGACAATAATAAATCATTTATTCCAAAAGAAAATCAAAGCTATAACCCTTATGGAAATGAAGTAAAAAACAATAACAATGAAAAATATATCGAAATAGGAGATGATGATGAAAGTTTGCCGTTCTAATTATCTTGAAATTGTAAAAATCGTTCCATTTAGCGAGAGGAGAAGTTGCTTTTGTCGTTTTTTAAGAAGCAATGGGATTGCAATTGAAAAAATAAATTATAAAAATCACATAAGTAAAAAAGAACTCAGAAAGGCTTACAAAATTTACAAAAGTAAGCCAAGCGGAAGAAATTACTTTCATGAAAAAAAGCTTATTGTGAAAGCTTTTGAAGATGTTGAAAAATTTTTAAGGAATAAAAATGAAACTAAAAGACTTTGATTTTAGAATTTGGGATAATACTGAAAAGAGATATCTTAATGAAATAGAACTTCATAAATATGACAAATATCCTGTAGAAGCAGGAACCACATTTACTGAAACTGACAGAATTAATGAAGTAGAGTTTATAAAGAATAAGAATGATTTAGAGATAGAGTTATTTACAGGCTACTATGATTACAAAGGTAATAAAATCTATATAGGAGATATTATAGAATGCTTAGTATTTACTAATGAAAAAAATTCAGAAATATTTTATGAAATTATTTGTTTTGATATGGAGTTGGGATTGTGTTCTAAATTATCTAATGGAGATGGTGGGTACTTATTTGACCTTCGTAGACATAAAAATAATAAAACAATTGAAGATGTATATGTCGTAGGCAATATACACGAAAATAAAGAATTATTGAAAGGATGAAGATGCAGAAAGAAGTCTATTTGCTTAAGTAAAATTTTGATAAAATAAAATAAAGGAGAATTAATGGAAAACTTCAAAGCTTTTAAGCTTATTTCAAAACGTATTATAAAAACACTTTTAAATGATTTTCCAAATCAAAGCATACTTTTTTCAGATGATTTTAACAAAGATTGTAAAGAATATAAAATAGACTTTAGCTCTTGTACTCATTTTCTAAAAGAATGCAAAGTTTTAAAATACGATAAAGAAAATAATGGCGATTTTTCAGGAGTTTTAATCAGTCCTAAAGCTTATTTATACTTTTCTAAAAATGATTTAAATGATATTGATGATTTAATCGAATTTTGTATGAGATAAAGGATTAAAATGCAAGAAGAAACAATTACTTACGCAAGAGGTCGTTTAACTGAGCTTAAAGATAAAAAAGATGAGCTTCAAAGACTTATCAAAGATAGTAAAAATCTAGTAATTAAAAATATACAAAATGATGATTTAAAAGGGGCTAGACTTTATATTGATAAATTAGAGCTTTATTTTGATGAGCTTTTAAAGACAAATACGGATTTAAATTTACTTTGCAATAAATGGGGATTAAAAGGATAAATATAACACAATGGATTAATGAATTATAGGAGATATTATGGGCGATACTGAAGTTACAAAACAGCAAGTTAGAAAAGCTGGAGAAAATATTAGAAATAACATAGCAACTCTTAAAGATTATGAAATAATATCAAATTGGCGTAGCATTCATATTTCTATTATGACTAGTATGGTTAATTCTATTAACAAAAAACTAAAAAAACATAAATTAAAAGCTTTAATTGTAGCAAGAAGACTTAAAAGACTTAATTCTATAGAAATTAAGTTAAAGCGTTTTAGCAGTATGAATTTAGATAGAATGCAAGATATAGCAGGTGTTAGAATTGTTTTTAAAACCATGGAGCAAGTCAATGAGTTTAAAACAATAATGGATGATACCTATTTAAAAGGTAGCATAAAATTTAAGCTTGAAAAAACAAGTAATTATATTGAACAACCAAAATCAGATGGTTATCGTTCAATTCATCAAATTTTTGAATACAAAGATGGTTCAAAAAAATGTTTAGAACTACAAATAAGAACACAGTTGCAGCACAATTGGGCAACAGCAGTAGAAGTTTTAGGAATGAAAACAAAATCAAAAATAAAGCAAGGAGAAGGTGAAGAACATTATAAAGAATTTTTTAAACTATGTAGTGCTTTATTTTCAATAATAGAAAAAACTAATATCTTGGAAGAGTATAGCAAATTTACAAAGCTTGAAATATGCAAAAAGATACAAAAACTTGATAGCGAGTTTAATATTTTACAAACTTTATCAGGTTTGGCAATTTTAGGTAAAAATATAGAAAAACAAACAGATAGGAAAAATTATTATTTTATTGTGGAACTCAATATTACAGAAAACACTTTAATGATTCGTGGATATAAAAAGAATAGCTTTCAAAAAGCACAATGGGATTATGATTTATTAGAACAAATATCCAAAGAAAAAGGAGATACTGATGTGGTTTTAGTTTCTTTAGATGAGTTTAATCTCCTTAAAAAAGCTTATCCAAATTATTATCTTGATAGTGGTATGTTTATTGGGTCTATAAAAAAAGAAATTAATGAGATAAAGGAAAATTAATGAAACTAGATGTTTATAAATTAGATAGCACAACAAACGAAAGAATAGTCATAAATGGAACACTTAAAGATAAAATTTTGCTAAGCACTGAAATAAAAAGAGGTAATGAAAAAAAAATTATTAATGAAATTTTACCACAAATAACAAATATATTAGGTTTCCAACCCTTTTGTCACGAAGGAGGAAATCATATAATTTTTAAAAATCCAAAAACAGATGAAAATCTTTATTGTATAGAATGGCATTTTGCGATAAATACAGAAGAAAACATTGTTAAAAAGGTTTGCAAAGAGTTAAACATTACCCAACGACAGCTAAGCGAAATGTTAGAAATCCCAGAAAGTACTATAGCACGTTGGAAAAGCGGAGATTTGCCACGACTTACAGAACTTTTTTTAAAAACAATGCTTGAAAATATAGAATTAAAGCGAAAGCTAGAAACAATCAAAAAAGCTCATAAAATAATATCAGAATTATAAGGATATGGAAATTTTCCACACCCTTTATTTTCATTTTTGGCAAATATTTTAGAATAATTTATCAAAAATGAATGAAATATATTGACAAACTTTCATAAATAATATATAATTTTCTTAAATATTTTCAAAAATGAAAGGTTTAAGATGAATTTATTACAATGTGAAATTTGTCAAATCACTAGAAGTTTTTTAAATACAGAAGTTGCATATAACTACGCAGTAGATAACACTACAATAATGTCTCACAAAAATTTACACGCCGATGAACTCATAGAAAATATACACTATTTCTACGATTATGAGCAAACCAAAGGCGGAAGGCAAAGAGTAATCAAATGGACTTTAGAAGGTGTTTATAAACTTTTTGATAAAATTAAGAAATTAAAAGAAAGGAGTAATATGACAGAAGAGAAACTACTAAAATCTTTGGCAGATGGTGTTTTAAAAATAAATGAAAGCTCTATTGATGTGGCAGTTTTAGAAAATGGAGTAAGAATTATTACCCATAGCGGAGTATTTAGAGCCTTAGGAAGAGAACCAAGAGGAAATGCAAGGCTAGATCAAATACCCGCTTTTATGGATGCAAAAAATCTCCAACCGCTGATTTCTTCGGAACTTAAAACTCAGATCAGCCGAATTTCATATTTAGATAAAAAAAGTTTTGGTAAAATTAAAAAACTTAAATTATGGAGAGAAAAATGAGCCTATCAATAAATTCAGTTGATGACTTGCTTGTAATTTTTGAAAAACTTTCAAATGGGGAAAATATTAAAGTAACAGAAGTTGGCACAATACAACATACTATTAAGTTGCAGGGTGGGAGATTTGAGAACTATAATATAGGATATATAGACGCTGAAATCGCAAGAGTTATTGATTCTTATCAAGATAGTTTTTATAGAGTTGCCGATATATTAAAAAAGGATTTTGGAATTGATGGTATTGATAAAAATAAATTAATTCGTTTTTATTTAGGAGAAGGTAGTTTAGAAATCAAAACAGACGAGCTTTTAACAAATTTATTAGGAGTGATTAAAGATATGGAAAGTAGAGATAAGCTCATTCTTTTTATAGCAATAGCATTAATTATTGGAGGTTGTTGGTCATTTGGAAATTTTTTAATTCATAATGAAAATATAGAAAAAATAAAATCTCAAAATGAAAACGCAAAAATTATAGCCGAAATCGCCAAAAATAAAGAATTACAAAATGCTTGCAATGCTCCCAAGACAACATTAGTTAAAATACTAAAAGATGATGAAAAAGCTAGCTTTAGTTTAGGAAATGATGTTATTACTAATCAAAATAAAGAAGATTATAATTTTAAAGAAATAGAAGATACCACGCAAACAGAAGATACTGAAGGAGATTTTAAAATTTTAGGTTTTGAAAAAACAAATGACAGAAAAAAATTTAAAATAATTTTAGGTGGTAAAACTCATTGGGCTAATGCAGATATAATAGATGTTAATGCTAGAATGAAACTTGCTAAATCTAGTATACAAGAACAAGAAGTAAAATTAAAACTAAGAATTGTAAAAGAATACAATAAAATCAAAGAAATTGTTATATTAAACGTGGAATAAGTTTTAAAGAAAGGAATAAAATGGCAGAAGAGAAAGAAAGTAAGGGAAGCAACATTGTGCAAATAAGGCTTAGTGATAAGCAAAAAGATGAGTTGCAAAAAAAGGCTGATGAAGTGGGTTTGCCGCTTACTCAATATATAATATTTTTAATTACAAAGGATTTAAAAGCACTTTAAATAAGGGCTTTTGCTATTTTTCTAAAATTTTAGAAAAATAAAAAATATATATTTACATATCATTTCATTATCAAATATATTGACAAACGATAAGTAATTAGTTATAATACGCATATCAATTATAAATATTTTGATAAGGATATGATATGCAACTACAATTAACATTCCCACACACAGAATTACAAGGTGCTTTTCCAGCCAATGTTGAAAATCTTTTTTGTTACTTAGAAGTAAATTCTAAATTTGCTGATTGGATTAAAAATCGTATTAATCAATATGATTTTATCGAAAATCAAGATTATATTATTAAAGAAGTTTTTACAGGACGCAGACCACGCAAAGAATATTATGTAACCTTAGATATGGCAAAAGAGCTTTGCATGGTTGAAAACAACGAAAAGGGAAGACAAGCAAGGCGTTATTTTATAGAATGTGAAAAACGCTTAAAAAACCTTGAAGCTGAACAGATGCAAAAACTAGCTTTTAGACAGAGCTTAGGTTACAAATCTCAATTAGCACAACAAAAGGAGAAATATGAAAATAAAATCAAAGCTCTTCAATACGACTTAGAACATAAAAAGGAGCTAAGCTTTAAAAGAAAACTTAGCAAGGAAGAATTACTAGAACTTAGAAAAATCTTAGCCAAGGATTATGATATGCTTTGCATAAAAGAGTGGGAAATGAGTTTAGTTGCAGAAAAAATAGGTAAAAATTTAGTGTTTGAAACTGTTTTAAATAAGCTTGAAAAAGAGCTTAATTATTGGAAAAATTATGATGAATTTGAAGAAAAATGGAGAAAAAAATTAAGGAGTTAAAATGGGAATTTTAAAAAGACTTGATGAAACTATCATTATCGAAGATGATAGGAAAAGTGAAAAAGAATTAGTTGAGTATTGTATTTTAGAAGGTATTTCTTTAAATGATGCAAACTTAGAAAATCTAAATTTAAGTGGATTAGATTTTAATAATGCATTTATAAATGGAGCTAGTTTTAAAAATTCTAATTTAAATGATATTTCAAGCAAAAATACATCTTTTATAGATTGTGATTTTAGTGGAGCAAGTTTCCATTTTTGTAATTTTCTAAGAACAGAATTTGAAAATTGTATATTTGAAAATGTAGATCTTAGGGACTGTATAGGAGATATGAAAAATATCTTTAGTGTTGTCGTTGATACCTATGTTATGACTTTTACAAAAACCATGATGAATTTAGGGTGTGACACTAAAACAATAAAAGAATGGCGCAACACAAGTGTCGATAATATAGAAGATGAGGAGCAAAAATGGCTTTGGAATTATTACAAGGATACTATTTTTGAAATTATAGACAAAAGACTGGGAGTTGAAAATGATTAGATTAGATATCGGAGATTACTACACAAGAAAAGAAGTTGCAAATCTTTTAAAAGTAAAAGAGCCTATAGTTCACAAATACGCCAAACAAGGCAAATTTAGAGAGTTTAAACAACATAGAAATTGTTCGGGATTGTATCCTAAACAAGATATTGAAAATTTTATAAAAAAATATTTCGGACTTGTTGATTTAGATCAGCAATCTCATCGAGATAATCTCCCCACCACTGCATAAGGATAGCTTTTTCCTTCAAATTTAAAGCATGATTATATGCAGATTTAATCTTATTTTTTTCTACATGCGCTAAACACAATTCTATAATATCGCTACTCATTTGGTGTTTATTTCTATTTTCATGGGCTAGGGTGCTAAACATAGCACGAAAGCCATGCGGTGTAAAATCATCATTAGAGTAGCCCATTCTTCTAAACATGGATCTAATTGTGTTATCGCTTATAATTTCACTTTTACTTCTTAAACTATAAAATAAATAGCCCGTATTAATACTCATCTCTTTGTATTTTTTAAGCATATATACACATTGAGAATTTAAAGGTATAGTATGCGCTCTTTTCATCTTCATATCTTCTTGCGGTATATACCAAATACCATTTTCCAAATCAATATCTTCCCATTTTGCACTTCTTATACTAAAGCTTCTTTGTGCAGTTAATAAAGAAAACATTGCTGCAATTTTTACACTAATATATCCCTTGTAATCAATTATATTATCTACTAATGCTTTAATTTCTTTAGTTTCCAACAAGGTGGCATGATTTTTACTCGCTTTATTTATAAGCAATTCTTTTCTATTTAGATTTGCCATGGGGTTACTTTTAATATATTCTTTTATAACACCATGTCTAAAAATTTCATTTAAAAGAGTAAAGAACTTATCGGCACCTTCTCTTATATTTTCTTTTCTAAATTTTTCAAAACTTTTTAAAATATCCTTGATTTGCAATTTATCTAATATAATTTCTCCATAAATTCCAAAAGCAAATCTTTGTAAATAACTCATATAGCTTTTGTAGGTTTTTTCGCTTAATTCAAGTTTTTTAAGATCCATTTTTTCCAATGCTAATTCTTTAAATGTTATTTCATACTTTTCTCTTATACTGTCATTTTCAGCTAAATTTACTTTTAGATTATCTCTTTGTTTTCTAGCGTTAGCAAGATTGAGGGTAGGGTATTCTCCTAGAGTTATTCTTTTGTATCTTAAAGTTTTAGGACATTTATAATTAAATATAAAAGTTTTCTTACCGCTCGGATAAATACAAAGAAGTAGGTTGTCAAAATCAGCAATATAGTATTTTTTGTCTTTAGCTTTTAAGGCTTTTATTTTGGTATCGTTTAGCACTTTTATTCCTTTAGGTCAATAAAGTCAATAGCAAATTTTAGCTAGGTCAATAACAAAGTCAATAAAAAATATCTGCAAGTATAATAAATTAAAATAAATTAAAAATAATCTAAAGCAATTAGATATCTACGAAAAGCCTATTTTATAGATGATTAAAAAGAAGTAAAAAAAATTGAAAAAAGCTAAAAGAAGTATAAATGGTGCGGTTAGCGAGATTTGAACTCGCACACGCGGAGCGCACCACCCCCTCAAGATGGCGTGTCTACCAATTCCACCATAACCGCAAATTTTAGAATTCAAAGAAATAAAAAGCCCTACTTAAAATAGAGCTTTTTTAAGATTAAGCAAAAACTATAAAAGGATTTGCATAAAGTGCTATAAGAGCAATTACAAGAGCGTAAATAACTTGCGCTTCTATCATTGCCAATGCAATAAACATTGTTGTCATTAATTTTGGCCCAAGTCCTGGGTTTCTAGCTGTTCCTGCTATAGTAGCCGCTGCAGTATTACCCATACCGATAGCACCACCTAGTGCAGCAACGCCAAGTCCTAAACCTGCCGCTAAAACAGAAAACGCTTTGATCCATACATTGATAGCTTCTTGTTCAACAGGTGCATTAGCTTCAGCTGCAAAAGCAGTTGCTGCAAGAGCTAAAAATAGAAAAAAGATTTTTTTCATTTTTGAACCTTTCTTTAAAATTTATAGAGAGTTTTAATGTTTTAATTTTAAATCAGTTCGGCTTGCGTATCCCTACTTAAGATTTAAAACTAAGTTGAAAATATATCAAAAATTATCTTTAATTTTATTGAAATTTACTAAATTTCACATTTTTAAAGTATTTTTATTACTTTCATTAAAGATTAAAACTTTTTTTGCTTTAATAATACTTTAAAATAATTTTTTAATACAAGGTTGTAAATTTTGAACTCTAAATTTTCGAAAATAGGTTTTATTTTAGCAGTTGCTGGTTCAGCTGTGGGCTTAGGAAATGCTTGGAAATTTCCTACTTTGGTAGGACAAAGCGGCGGTTCTGCTTTTATATTGCTTTATATTATTTTAACTTTGGGTGTAGGTTTTGTTATTTTTCTAGCCGAGCTTAGTATAGGAAAGATTAGTGAAAAAGATCCTGTTAATGCTTATGAAAAACTTGCTCCTTCAAATAAAAAAGCTTGGTCTTATGCAGGTTTTACTATGATAGGAGCAATTTTAATCGTTTCTTTTTATACTTTAGTAATTGGCTGGATACTTAAATATGCATATTTAAGTATTAGCGGAAATTTATATCCTGATCTTAATACAAGTTCTGCTGAATTTGGAAAATTAATTTCAAGTGATTTTGTAAGCCAATTTGTATGTTTTACCTTGATTTTTTTAATTGTTTTTTACACAGTATCCAAGGGTGTAAAAAATGGCATTGAAAAACTAAATGTTTGGATGATGCCAGCTTTATTTATCTTACTTGTTTTGATGCTTATTTATGCAATGACTAAAGATGGTTTTATGATGGCGGTTGAATTTCTTTTCGTGCCTGATTTTTCTAAGATTAGTACTTCTAATGTGCTTGAGGCTTTAGGACTTGCTTTTTTTAGTTTATCTTTGGGGGTAGGGACTATTATCACTTATTCGGCAAGTTTACCTGAGCGTACAAATTTTATTACCAGCACTCTAAATATCATTTTTATCAATCTTTTAATCGGACTTTTAATGGGTTTAGTCGTTTTTACCTTTATCTTTGAGTTTGGTTTTGATGCAAGCAAAGAGGGTCCAGGTCTGATTTTCGTTTCTTTAGCGACTTTATTTCAAAAACTTGGAGCTATAGGACATATTTTAGGAGCAGCTTTTTTTATATCTTTGATTTTTGCAGGTATTACTTCAGCAGTTTCAATGATAGAGCCTTTTGCTTTTTACTTAATTAATAGCTTTGGAATGAGCCGTAAAAAAGCTTTAATTTTGATAGGAATTATAGTTTATACTTTAGGAATTTTGTGTATTTTGTCTTCTTTGGATTCAACTGCATTTAAAATTTTTGGTCTTAGTGTTTTTGATCTTTTGGACACTTTATCAAGTAAAATTATTATGCCTTTGGGTGGAATTTTAGCTGCTATTTTTGTGGGTTTTGTGATCAAAAAAGAAGCTTTGCAAATTTTATTTGGTCCTTATATGAAGGGTATATTTTTTGAACTTTGGTATATCTTTTTAAGATTTATTTCGCCTTTGGCGGTTATTGTTGTTATGATTAGTGCTTTTTTAAAGTAAAATCGGATTAAAAATGAGAACATATTTTTCAAAAATAGGTTTCATTTTAGCTGTTGCAGGCGGGGCTGTAGGTTTGGGAAATGCTTGGAAATTTCCAACCCTAAGCGCTGAAAATGGCGGTTTTGTTTTTGTTCTTTTGTATTTATTTTTTACTCTTAGTATAGGGTTTAGTATCTTTTTAGCTGAAGTATCAATGGGGCGTTTAAGTAGAAGTGATTTAGCAAATGCTTACTATACTCTTGCAAAAAGTCATGCCAGAAGATGGCGTTATGGTGGAATTTTCACCTTAGGTGGAATTTTTGTTCTTTCTTTTTATTTGGTAATTATGGGTTGGGTTTTAAAATATGCCTTGACTAGTCTTTATTATTTACCTAAAAATTTAGAGCAAGCAGGAAGTGATTTTTCTACTTTAATCAGTGCTGATTTAAGCAATTCTATTTTATTTTTTTCTTTATCTTTTTTTCTTACTTTATTGATTGTGTCTAAGGGTTTAATAAAAGGCATTGAAAGACTGAATGTGGTTATAATGCCAAGTCTTTTTATCATGCTTATTTTTATGCTACTTTATTGTATGAGTTTTCAAAATGGTTTTAAGCAAGCTTTTTCTTATCTTTTTTATCCTGATTTTTCAAATTTTAAATTAAGTTCTATTGCTGAAGCTTTAGGGCTTGCTTTTTTTACATTATGTTTAGGAATAGGCTGTATAGTGACTTATTCTGCGGCTTTAAGCAAAAAAATAAATTTTATCAAAAGTTCTATTTTTATAGTTTTGATTAATCTTCTTATCTCATTTATCATGGGGCTTATAGTTTTTACTTTTATATTTGAATTTGAGGCAAATCCAAATATACAAGGTCCAGGAATAGTATTTGTATCTTTGATGAGTTTATTTAATGAGCTTGGAATTTTAGGTTATGTTTTAGCCTTTTGTTTTTTCTTGGCACTTTTTTTCGCAGGTATTACTTCTGCGGTTTCAATGATAGAGCCTCTGACTTTCTATGTGGTTAATAATTATAAAATTTCTCGTATTAAAGCTTTATCATTTATAGGTTTTATCGTTTTTGTATTGGGAATTTGTTGTATTTTATCTTTAAATACTCATTTTTCTAGTTTATTTAGTATTTTTGGAAAAGATTTTTTTACTCTTTTAGATAAGGTGACTTCTAATATATTACTTCCCCTAGGGGCGATTGTAAGTTCTATATTTGTAGGTTTTTTTGTGGATAAAAAGCGAATTTATAAAATATTTTCCAAATTTGTAAATCGTCAAATATTTACAATTTGGCTATTTTTTATTCGTTTTATATCACCTATAGCAATTATTTGCATAATGTGTTATCAAATTTTTGTTAAAATTTCTTAATTATTTCATATAAGGAAAATAAATGGCTAAAAAATTTATAGATGTTATGGATACAAGTTTTAGAGATGGTTTTCAATCTGTTTACGGGGCTAGAGTCTTAATGCAAGATTTTTTTCCAGCAGTAGAAGCAGCCAAAGAAGCAGGGATAACTCATTTTGAATTTGGAGGTGGAGCAAGGTTTCAAAGCCTTTATTTTTACCTTAATGAAGATGCTTTTGAAATGATGGATAAATTCCGTTCGATTGTTGGAAAAGATGCGAATTTGCAAACTTTAGCAAGAGGTGTAAATACTGTTACTTTGGATACAGGAAGTAAAGAGCTTATTGATTTACATGCCAAACTTTTTGCTAAGCATGGCACTACAACAATTAGAAATTTCGATGCTTTAAACGATGTAAATAATCTTAAATTCAGTGGAGAATGTATTAAAAAATACGGCTTAAAACATGAAATCACAATTACTTTAATGGATTTACCACCAAATTGTCAAGGTGCCCACGATGTACCATTTTATGAAAGAATATTAAAAGAAATTTTAGCTGCTGAAATTCCTTTTGATAGTATTTGTTTTAAGGATGCTAGCGGAACTTCAAATCCAAATAAAATTTATGAAACCATTAAAATGGCTAGAAAAAATTTACCACAAGATGTGCATATAAGACTTCATACGCATGAAACTGCAGGAGTGAGTATAGCTTGTTATTTAGCAGCATTGGAAGCTGGGGTTGATGGTATAGATTTAGCAGCAGCTCCTGTGAGTGGGGGTACTTCACAGCCTGATATTTTAACTATGATGCATGCTTTAAAAGGTAAAAATTATGATTTGGGTGGATTAGAAGAAGAAAAGATTTTAAAATACGAAGCAGTTTTAAAAGATTCTTTAAAAGAGTATTTTTTACCGCCTGAAGCTACAATGGTAAGTCCTTTAATCCCATTCTCTCCTATGCCAGGAGGAGCTTTAACTGCCAATACTCAAATGATGAGGGATAATAATATACTCGATAAATTCCCAGAAGTTATTCATGCTATGCGTGAAGTTGTGGAAAAAGGTGGTTTTGGAACTTCTGTAACTCCTGTTTCTCAATTTTATTTTCAACAAGCTTTTAACAATGTCATGTTTGGACCTTGGGAAAAAATTGCTGAAGGTTATGGAAAAATGGTATTGGGATATTTTGGTAAAACTCCTGTCGAGCCTGATGCTGAAGTTAAAAAACTTGCAGCTAAACAGCTAAATTTAGAGCCCACTACAGAACTTGCTATCGATATAGCGGATAAGGATGAAACCAAAAGTATAGCCTATGTTAAGAGTTTACTTGAAAAAGAGGGCATAGCGGTAAGCGAGGAAAATATTTTCATTGCAGCAGCTTGTAAAGAAAAAGGTATAGCGTATTTAAAAGGTGAAGCTAAAGTTAATGTGCGCAAGAATGTGTCTGCGCCAAAACAAAATTCTACTGGTATTGATGAGAATAAATTTACAGTTTCAGTTAATGGAAACAAATATCATGTAGAAATAAGTGCAGGCTTTGATAAAGATGTAAATATTAAAAGTATTCACAAAGCAGATACTCAAGAAGATATAATGCAAGATGCGGATTCAAGCGAAGGTATACAAGCTGGAATTTCGGGTAATGTATTTAAAATTTATATTAATGAAGGTGAAGAGGTAAAATCGGGTCAAGTTGTTATGATTTTAGAAGCTATGAAAATGGAGATAGAGGTTAGTGCACCAAAAGATGGCATAATAGAAAAAATTTGTGTCAAGACGGGTGATAGTGTTAGCGAAAATAATTTAGTCGCAATATATAAAAATAATTGAGGTTTTAAATGAAGAAATTTGAAAATTTAGGTTTGGAAAATATAAAAAAAGTTTATCATAATTTAAGTTTTGATGAACTCTATGAACATGAGAAAAAGAATGAAGAGGGGCAATGCACGGATAATGGAACTTTTACTGTAGATACGGGAATTTTTACAGGAAGAAGTCCAAAGGATAAATATTTTGTAAAACAAGACTCTTCTAGCAAGTATATAGCTTGGGGTAAAGTCAATCAAGCAATCACTAAAGAACTTTTTGATGAGCTTTTAATGAAGGCTAGAAAAGAATTAAGCAATAAAGAAATTTATGTGCAAGATGTTTTTTGCGGCGCTTCTTTGAAAAGTCGTAAGGCTATAAGATTTGTAACTGAAATTGCATGGCAAGCACATTTTGTAAAAAATATGTTCATTCGTCCTAATGATAAAGAGCTTGATGAATTTAAAGCCGATTTTATCGTTTATAATGCATGCAAATGTGTCAATAAAGACTATGAAAAGAATGGTTTAAATTCTGAAGTTTTTGTGATTTTTAACATAGAAGAAAATATTGCAGTTATTGGCGGAACTTGGTATGGCGGCGAGATGAAAAAAGGAATTTTTTCCATGATGAATTATTGGCTACCTCTTGAAAATAAGCTTTCTATGCATTGTAGTGCAAATGTTGGTGAAAAAGGCGATGTTGCACTTTTCTTTGGCCTGAGTGGCACTGGAAAAACAACTCTTTCTACCGATCCAAAAAGAAAGCTTATAGGCGATGACGAGCATGGATGGGATGATGAAGGAGTGTTTAATTTCGAGGGTGGATGTTATGCAAAAACTATCAATCTTGATCCTGAGAGTGAACCTGAAATTTATGGAGCGATTAAGAGAAATGCACTTTTGGAAAATGTGGTTTTAAGAAGTGATAAGAGCGTAGATTATAGCGATGCTTCAAAGACTGAAAATACTAGAGTTTCTTATCCTATAGAACATATAGAAAATCATGAACCAAGCTTAAAAGCAGGTCATCCAAAAAATATTATTTTTCTAAGTGCAGATGCTTTTGGAATTTTACCTCCTGTAAGCAAACTTAGCAAAGAGCAGGCTATGTATTATTTTTTAAGTGGTTACACAGCAAAAGTAGCTGGAACAGAAAGAGGGATTACAGAGCCTCAAGCTACTTTTTCAGCTTGCTTTGGCGAGCCTTTTATGCCTTTGCATCCAACAGTTTATGCAAGATTGCTTGGAGAAAAAATTGACAAACATGAAGTAAATGTTTATCTTGTTAATACAGGCTGGAGCGGTGGAAGCTATGGCGTGGGCAAAAGAATGAGTATAAAGGCTACTAGAGCTTGCATTAATGCTATTTTAGATGGAAGTATTACACAGTGTGAATTTGAAAATTTTGATGTATTTAATTTAGCTATTCCTAAAACTTTAGCTGGTGTAGAAAGCTCTCTTTTAAATCCTATCAATACTTGGAAAGATAAGGATGAATTTATCGCCACTAGAAATAAATTAGCAAAAATGTTCAGCGATAATTTCAAACGCTATGAAGATGTCAAAGAGGGTGTAGAATACAGTCAGTTTGGACCTAAAATTTAAGGCGCATTGATGAAAAATGAGATGTGGTCAGGACGCTTTAGCGAAGCAAGTAACGAACTCTTAAAAGAATTTAATGCAAGTTTAAATATAGATAGAGCTTTGTATGTGGAAGACATACAGGGTTCTATTGCTCATGCTACTATGCTTGAAAATTGCGGAATCTTAAAAAAAGATGAGCTAGAGGCTATTGTAAAAGGTTTAGAGCAGGTTAGAGTCGAGATAGAGCAAAATCGCTTTGTTTTCAATATAGAAGATGAAGACATTCATATGGCTATAGAAAAGCGTTTAAGTGAGCTTATAGGAAGTGAAATAGGCGGAAGACTTCACACAGCTCGCAGTCGCAATGATCAGGTTGCAACTGATTTTAAATTATTTACCAAAAAGTCCCATTTAGAACTTATAATGCTTTTAAAAGAACTTATCCAAACTCTACTTTCTCATGCTAGAGCGCATAAAAGAACTATTATGCCAAGCTTTACGCATTTGCAACATGCACAACCTATAAGTTTTTCTTTTTATATCTTAAGCTATGCTTTTATGTTTATGCGTGATATCAAGCGTTTGCAAAATAGTTTAGAGCTTGCGGATTTTTCCCCGCTAGGTTCTTGTGCTTGTGCGGGAACTAGCTATGCAACAAATCGCAATCTTAGCGCTCAAATTTTAGGCTTTAAAGACATTATGCCAAATGCCATGGATGGAGTGAGTGATAGGGATTTTGCGCTTGATTTACTTTATGATATAGCAGTGATTTTTACACACACTTCAAGACTTTGCGAAGAAATGATTTTATTTTCTGCTTCAGAATTTGGATTTTTAACCATAAGCGATAGTTTTTCAACAGGAAGTTCTATCATGCCACAGAAAAAAAATCCCGATGTTTGCGAACTTATACGCGGAAAAACAGGGCGTGTTTATGGAAATTTGATTTCTCTTTTAACGATTATGAAGGCACTTCCTTTAGCTTACAATAAAGACATGCAAGAAGATAAAGAAGGACTTTTTGATAGTGTTAAAACAGCAAAAGATAGTTTGATTATTTTAAATGCTATGTTAAAAGAAGTAAAAATCAATGAAGAAAATATGTTAAAATCTTGCAAAAAAGGGCATTTGTTGGCTACAGATTTGGCAGATTATTTAGTGCGAGAAAAAAATATTCCTTTTAGAAAAGCGCATTTTATAGTCGGTAATGTGGTCGCACAAGCTGAAAAACAAGGGATTGATATAAGTGATATCGAAGATCTTTCAAAAATAGATCCTATCTTTGATGAAAAAGCGATGAAATTGCTTGATTTTGAAAATTCTTTAAATTCTAAACAAAGTGAAGGTTCAAGCTCAGTTGCTAGTGTAGAAAAACAAATTCAAATTTTAGAAAAATTTCTTGAATGTTTAGGCTAATTTTGCCTAAACATTAAATCTAAAGTGCATCACATCGCCATCTAAGACGATATAATCTTTTCCTTCAAGACGCAATTTTCCCGCCTCTTTAGCGCCATTTTCTCCTTTGTAGGTGATAAAATCTTCATAAGAAATCACTTCTGCTTTGATAAAACCTTTTTCAAAATCATTATGAATCACGCTAGCAGCTTTTGGAGCTTTCCAGCCTTTTTTAATAGTCCAAGAACGCACTTCTAAAACTCCTGCTGTAAAATAGCTTATGAGTCCAAGTTTAGAAAAAGCAGTGCGTATGATTTGATCAAGCCCACTTTCATTTACACCTAAAGAGCTTAGAAATTCAGCACTTTCCTCATTACTTAAGCCAACTAATTCTTCTTCTATCTTAGCGCAAAGCTTGATAACTTCGTGATTGTTCTTATTAGCATAGTCTTTTAAAATTTTTACATACTCGTTATCTTCGCTAATACCATTTTCATCAACATTTGCCCCATAAATCACTTCTTTGGCAGAAAGAAGTCTTAGCTCTTTATTTAAAGCTTGAAAAATCTCATCTTCTTTTTGCAAATAGGTGCTAGCTGGAAGACCTTTATTTAAATGTTCAAGCAAAGAATTTGCCATTTCTAGACTTTCTTTTGCACCTTTGGTATTTGCTCTAGCTTCTTTATTGAGTTTTTCTATTTTTTTACCAAGCTGTTCTATATCTGCTAAAATAAGCTCTGTATTAATGATCTCAACATCCCTTAAAGGATCAACGCCTCCTTCAACATGGGTGATGTTTTCTTCATCAAAACATCGCACAATGTGTAAAATTACTTCTGTTTCACGTATATTGGAGAGAAACTTATTTCCCAATCCCTCGCCCTTGCTCGCACCTTTTACAAGCCCTGCAATATCTACAAATTCTATCAATGAATGCATAATTCTTTCAGGTTTTACAATTTTGGCAAGTTCATTTAATCTTAGATCAGGAACTTCAACCATAGCCTTATTAGGTTCTATGGTACAAAAGGGATAATTTGCACTTTGTGCATTTTGTGCCTTGGTTAAGGCATTAAAAGTAGTTGATTTTCCAACATTTGGAAGACCTACTATACCGACGCTTAAACTCATTTATTTTTCCTTAAAAGATGAATTAAAAAATTAACACACATTCTAACTCCTGTTCCACCCGCACCAAAGCTATTATAGCCCCAAGATTTTTCTATGTAAGCAGGTCCTGCTATGTCAAGGTGGAGCCATTTATCTTTATATTCTTTGCGTATGAATTTATCTAAAAATAACCCAGCTGTAATTGCACCACCATAACGACTAGAAGCAGAATTACTAACATCAGCAATATTTGACTTTATAAGTTCTTTTAAATGCGGGTTAAAGTGTAGTATGGTTGTATATTCTCCACTTTTTTTAGAGCTTAAATAAAATTCATTTTGCAATTCTTCATTATTTCCCATAATACCACTTGTAAATTCCCCAAGCCCCACAACGCAAGCTCCTGTAAGAGTCGCCATATCAATGAGTAAATCAGGTTTTAAATCCTGAGCATAAGATAAACAATCAGCTAAAACCAAACGCCCTTCAGCATCGGTATTTCTTACTTCTATACTCACGCCTTCGCGCGAAATTAAAACATCATCTGGTTTATAAGCGTTTCCACCTATCATATTTTCAGTTGCACCTAAGATGCAATGTACTTCTAATTCTAAAGCGAGCTCGGCAACCGCTTTAATAATTCCCATCGCAGCTGCAGCTCCGCTTTTATCCGCTTTCATAGTAAGCATATAATCAGCAGGTTTTAGGCTCAAGCCACCACTATCGTAAGTTAAGCCTTTGCCTACAAATACTATACGCTTTTTAGCATTTTTAGCTTTATAGCTAAGGTGGATCAGACGCGGCGGATGAGCAGAAGCACGATTGACAGCTAAGAATGCATTCATTTTTTCTTTAGCAAGAAATTTTTCATCGCAAATTTTGCATGTGATATTTTTATTTTTTTTAGCTAAATTTTGAGCATCTTCCGCCATTTTTAAAGGAGTATAAATTTCAGGAATTTCATTAACTATATCTTTGGCAAAATTTGTCGCATTGGCTAGAATTTCACCGCGTAAAAGACCTATTTTTGCTTCATCGAGATTAAATTTTTTAGCATTTAGTTCTTCGGCAGAAATTATAAATTTTTCTAAAGTGCTTTCTTTTTTTTCGCTTTTGTATTTATCAAATTTATAAGCTCCAAAAAGCACACCCTCAACCAAAGAAGTAAAACTTCTCACAACGCAATCACCTAATATGCTAGGAAGTTTTACGCTTTTAATGTTTAATTTTTCTAAATTTTTATAAGCAGTGTAAAGTGCTAATCTTATATCCTCATAATTTAAACTTTTAAGTTCTATAAATAATCTTTTATTGTTTAAATCGAGTAAAATTCCCTCGCCTGTATAGTTATTTAATTTAAAAAAATCTTTTTCATTTGTGAATGGTTTTAGATTTTTATCTTGTATAAAAACAAGTTCAAAATCTGCTTTTATACCATGAATTTTTTTATCACTTAATTCAAATATCATTTTTTTTCCTTTTTTCTTTAAGTATAGCTTTTTCAATTTGTTTAAAGGTGAAAACAAGTAAAGATAAAAAACATATTATCATAATAGCAGCTAAATACCAATGATTTTTAGCCCAGGTTAAAAAATTCTGGATTAAATTACCAAAATGCCAAGCTAAAAGTATGGTAATAGCAGCCCAAACCCAAGCGCTAAGAAGATTGATAATGGCAAATTTTTTAGCACTATAACGCGTAATACCTATGCTCATAGGGATTACAGTTCTAAAACCATACATATAGCGTTGTATAAAAATAATAGGCCAACCAAAACGCTGTAAAAGTAAGTGCGCTACGGCGAATTTACGCCTTTGCGAACGGAGTTTCTTTTGAATATAGCGTTTGTTATATCTTCCTATATAAAAATAAATTTGATCCCCAACAAAGCCACCCAAGCCAGCTATAAATATAGCTAATACTACATGCATTTTTCCATCATGGGCTGCAAGTCCAGCAAAAATAAGTCCAAGCTCACCCTCTAAAATACTCCAGCAAAAAAGTATCAAGTAGCCCCAAGTTTCAACATGTTCATTCCAAATTCTTATAATAAATTCTTCCAAGGAGAAATCATTTTTAACCAAACCATGAATCACATAAATTATTAGAGCAATTAAAACGATAAAGATAAAAAATTTAAACCATTTTCTCATCGCACCCTCCTAAAATTCTAAAACACTATATACAGAACAATGCTTTTGTAATTTTTCTTCACCGCCTAAGTTTTTCAAATTCATTAAAAAACAAGCCTCGATACATTCTCCTCCTGCTTTTTTAATAAGCTCAAAAGAGGCAAGTGCTGTCCCACCTGTAGCTATAAGATCATCTACAAGCAAAATTTTTGCATTTTTTATATTTCTAAATGCATCTTGATGAATTTCTACTCTATCTGTCCCATACTCAAGTTCATACTCGCAAGAATAGGTATTTGATGGAAGTTTATTGGGTTTGCGTATAGGAACAAAAGGTAAATTTAGCTTAGCGCAAATCATTGCCGCAAAAATAAAACCTCTGCTTTCAGTTCCTGCTATAAAATCTAAATTCATAGTTTGATAACGCTTACTTAAATGATCCAGTAAAAAAGATAAGGCTTTTTGATTGTTAAGTAGAGTTGTAATATCTCGAAAGATAATACCTTCTTTTGGAAAATTTGGAATAACGCGTATGCTTTCTGATAAAAATTGCTGTTCGTTTTGTGTAAGTTTTGTCATAATAATGCCTCGATTTTTGCTTCTAGCTCTTTAATTCTTTGTCTTAGTTTATCATTTTCTAAACGGTATTGAGAATTTCTTGTTCTTAGAGAAGTTAAATCCGCTTTTATTTTATTGAGCTCTTCGGTTAAAATATCGATATTCCCAAGACTGCGTTGAAGTTGAATTTGTAGTTTTCTAATGACTATTTCAGTATCATCAAGATTGTTTTTTATAAAATCTTTTGAAGTTTTTTCTTTATTAAGCAGGGTTTTATAATAAAACAACATAACAACTAGATAAATAGTAGCACAAATAAGTGCAGTTAAAATAAACCAATTTGCAAACATTAACAATCTACCTCAATTTTTTGAATTCTTTTTACATGTCTACCTTGATCAAAAGGGGTTTGAATAAAATTTTCTATCATATCGATAGCTGCATCAATGCCTATTAATCTACCTCCAAAAGCTAAAACATTTGCATCATTGTGTTTTCTAGCAAGTTTAGCACTAAGGCTTTCATTACATAAGGCACAGCGAATGTTTTTATGACGATTAGCAGCGATGGAAATTCCTATCCCTGAACCACAAATTAAAATTCCAAAGCTTTGTTCATCTATTTTAGAAGCTAACAAATGTGCATAATCTGGATAATCACAACTAGTAGGATCATTTGTCCCAAGATCATCAAAAGGAATTTGCTTTTCTTTAAGAAAGGTACAAATTTTTTCTTTAAGCATAAAACCCGCATGATCGCTAGCAATATAAATTTTTTTTCTAAGCATAAAAAATCCAAAATTTAAAAATTAAAGCATCTATATTAACATAACAAATCATAAAAAAAGCTTTTTGTTTTCAAAATAAATTTAAAACTAAGCTTTATTTTTTGTATATATGTTACAATATACATTTTAAGAATTTTAATCCATTTTAACAAATAGAAGGAAAATTAAATGAAACTCCTATTGATAGGATCATCTACCGGAGGCCCTAATCAGCTGAAGTTTTTATTAAAAGATGTGGATATAAAAAATACTTGCGTAGTTATAGCTCAACATATGAGTGCAAGTTTTATACCTTCTTTTGTAAATCAGTTTAATAAAGAAGCCTTAAGCGAAGTAAGTCTTTTAAACGACAAAGAGGTTTTGGCAAATAAAATTTATATTTGTCAAAAAAATACTATTTTATCAGGAAATTTAAATCTTATGGCAAACTGGAAAGAAGTTGTCACAAGCTTTAAACCAAATGTAGATTTGTTGTTTCACTCAGCTGTACCTTTGGTAAAGACAAACAAAATTTTAGCTGTAATACTAACAGGCATGGGAGATGATGGGGCTAAGGGATTGTTTGAATTGTATAAAGTAGGAGTTAAATGTTTGTGTGAAAATGAGGCTGATAGTATTGTATATGGTATGCCAAAAAAAGCAAAAGATATAAATCCAAAACTAAGGCCTATGAGTTTAAAAGAAATTAAACAAGAAATTTTAAATTTTATAAATGAAGAATGAGGGTTTAAATTTATGGAAGAAAAAATTAATCCTAGCGAATTAGAGCTTAATGAATTTATTAAGATTATTAATGAAATCAGCGGTATAGATTTAAATGAAAAAAGAAATATTTTAGTTTTAAAATTATCAAAATTTGTTTCAAGTACGGGTGTAAAAACCTTTGCTGAATTTTTAAGCAAACTTCAAATAAATAGACAGCTTAGACAAGACACTTTAGATTTTGTTACTATAGGGGAAACATACTTTTTAAGAGAATTGTCGCAATTAAAAGAAATTATTTTTTATGCTAAAAGTCTTGAAAAAACAGTAAATATTTTAAGTGCTCCTTGTTCTAGTGGCGAAGAGGTGTATTCTATGGCGATTTTGGGAGCTCAAAATTTCCTTAAGGATATGATGATCTTAGGAATTGATATAAATTCAAATGTCATCGAAAAAGCAAAGGTGGGTAAATATCAAGGTAGAACTTTACAGCGTTTAAGCGAAAGTGAAAAAAGAAGATTTTTCACAGATATTGGAGAGCAAACATTTAGCCTTAATAAAAGCGAACTTTGTACATGTAGATTTGAATTATGTAATGTTTTTGAAGATAAATTTTTAAGACTGGGTAAATTTGATATTATTGTCTCTAGGAACATGATGATTTATTTTGACTATGATTCTAGAATTAAATTAATGGAGCGTTTTTATCAAATTTTAGCTGATAACGGTAGGTTGTATGTGGGCAATGCCGATTTGATTCCTGAAACCACATTTTTTAAGAAAGTTTTTTCACCTCGAGGTGTGTACTATGAAAAAATTTGATTATATTTTCTTAAATTTTACAAAAAGTTACACTTTTTTATATCTTCGCTAAAATAAAGTTACTATTTTTAGCTTAAATTTTGATTTTGGCGCTATAATATTGTCAATATAATAAACCCTTGTTATTATTAATTTTTAAGTTTAATCAAAAAAGGAAAGATTTTGATAGAGTTAAGAAATGTAAATAAATATTATGGAACCCATCATGTTCTTAAAAATATTAACCTTTGTGTTAAAGAAGGTGAAAAACTTGTTATCATAGGCCCTAGCGGAAGTGGAAAAAGTACTACTATTCGCTGCATGAATGGACTTGAAGAGGTGAGTTCGGGTGAAGTTGTTGTAAATAATCTTGTTTTAAATCATAAAAATAAGATTGAAATTTGTAGGAAATATTGTGCTATGGTTTTTCAACATTTCAATCTTTATCCTCATATGACTGTTTTGCAAAATTTAACTTTAGCTCCTATGAAACTTCAAAAAAAATTACGCCAAGAAGCCGAAGAAACAGCCTATCAATATCTTAAGGTGGTTGGACTTGTAGACAAGGCAAATGTTTATCCAGCCACGCTTTCAGGTGGTCAGCAACAACGTGTTGCTATCGCAAGAGCGCTATGTACTAAAAAACCTTATATCTTGTTTGATGAACCTACTTCAGCACTTGATCCTGAGACTATACAAGAAGTTTTAGATGTAATGAAAGAAATTTCTACACAAAGAAATACAACTATGGTTGTGGTAACTCATGAAATGGGTTTTGCTAAAGAAGTTGCCGATAGAATTATTTTCATGGAAGATGGTGCTATTGTGGAAGAAAATGTTCCTAGTGAGTTTTTTTCCAATCCTAAAACTGAAAGAGCAAGACTCTTTTTAGGAAAAATTCTTAAAAATTAAACCAAATTTTAAAAGGAGAGAACAATGGTTTTTAGAAATTCTTTATTAAAATTAGCAGCACTTGCTTTAGGAGCTTGTATGGCTTTTACTAGTGCAAATGCAGCTGAAGGAAAACTTGAAGCTATCAAGGCTAAAGGAGAGTTGGTTATAGGTGTAAAAAATGATGTACCACACTATGCTTTACTTGATCAAGCTACAGGCGAAATTAAAGGCTTTGAAGTTGATGTTGCTAAAATGCTTGCTAAGAGTATTTTAGGAGATGAAAATAAAGTTAAACTTATAGCAGTAAATGCTAAAACAAGAGGTCCATTACTTGATAATGGTAGCGTTGATGCGGTTATAGCAACTTTTACTATCACTCCAGAGAGAAAAAGAGTGTATAATTTTTCAGAGCCGTATTATCAAGATGCTGTAGGGCTTTTAGTTTTAAAAGAGAAAAATTATAAATCTTTAGCAGATATGAATGGTGCTACTATAGGGGTAGCTCAAGCAGCAACTACTAAAAAAGTTATCAATACTGCGGCTAAAAAAATAGGTGTTAAAGTAAAATTCAGCGAATTTCCTGATTATCCTAGCATAAAAGCAGCTTTAGATGCAAAAAGAATTGATGCGTTTTCAGTTGATAAATCTATTTTACTAGGTTATAAAGATGAGAATAATGAAATTTTACCTGATAGTTTCGATCCTCAAAGTTATGGCATAGTTACAAAAAAAGATGATGCAAATTTTTCAAATTATGTCAATGATTTTGTAAAACAAAACAAAACTGAAATCGACGCTTTAGCTAAAAAATGGGGTTTATAAAATGAATGAGAGTGTAGGCTTTGTGGATAAATTAAGGCAACTCCTTAGTTCTTGGGGTTTGTATGATGAAAGTAGTACAAATCCTTTTGCAATTTGGAAATTTCTAGACGCTTTGGACAATGGAGATGCTTTTATTAGCGGTTTTATTTATACTTTAGAAGTGAGCATTCTTGCATTACTTATAGCGATTGTTTTTGGAACTATAGGTGGTGTGATGGCCACAAGTAAAATTAAAATCCTAAGAGCCTACACTCGAGTGTATGTTGAGCTTTTTCAAAATATTCCCTTGGTAATACAAATTTTCTTTTTATATTTTGCTTTGCCTGGCTTAGGAATTCATCTTGATATTTTTACCATCGGTGTTTTGGGTATAGGTGCTTATCATGGTGCTTATGTAAGTGAGGTAGTTAGAAGTGGAATTTTATCTGTTCCTAGGGGACAATTCGAAGCTTCAGCCTCTCAAGGTTTTACCTATGTACAGCAAATGCGTTATATTATAGTTCCACAAACTATAAAAATTATCCTGCCGCCTATGACAAATCAAATGGTAAATTTGATTAAAAATACTTCTGTATTATTGATTATAGGTGGAGCAGAGCTTATGCATTCTGCAGATAGTTATGCTGCTGACTATGGAAATTACGCACCTGCATATATTTTTGCGGCGATTTTATATTTTATCATTTGTTATCCTTTGGCATATTTTGCAAAAGTTTACGAAGACAAGCTTAAGAAAGCTCATTTAACAAGATAAGGGGTTTGGTATGGAAAATGTTTTTAATGCTCAAAATATTGAATTTTTAATGCAAGGTCTAGTCCTTACCCTTAAAATTGCCTTGGCGACTTGTATTATATCTATCATTTTTGGAACTTTTTTAGCTATTACTAAAAATTATGGAGATAGATTCAGCAGGTTATTAGCAACTTGTTACATTGATATATTTAGAAATACTCCATTGCTTTTATGGATGCTTGCTGCTTGTTTTGTTTTGCCATCATTTTTTCCACAAATGCCACAAGCTTTTTGGGGAACTATAGGATTTTCGCTATACACAAGTTCAGTTATGGCTGAGATTATACGTGGTGGTTTAAATTCTATTCCAAAAGGACAATTTGAAGCAGCTTATTCTCAAGGATTTAGTAAATTTTTTACTCTTTTTTATATTATTTTACCTCAAACTTTTAGAAAGGTTGTTCCGTCTTTGCTTTCTCAAATTGTTACCACTGTAAAAGATACGGCCTATTTGGCGGGTTTACAAATAGCAGAACTGACTTATAATTCTAAAAATATTTTGGCTAGACTTACGAGTTTTGATGAAATTTTAGCTACTATAGGTTTTGTTGCTGTGATTTATTTTGCTATATGCTTTTCATTATCCATGCTTGTAAGATATTATGCTAAAAAAACCGCTTATGTTTCTTAGAAAATATGTATTTTAATTAAAAGAGAATGGAATTTACAGCATTTTTTAAATTTTATTTTATTAAAATCTTATTTTAATATTATTTAGTAAAAGGTCTTTTATGCGCGGTTATAAAATTTTTTCAGGTTCGGCTAATGTAGAATTTGCAAAACAGATTTCTAAATATCTTTCTTTGCCTTTAAGTGATGCTGGAGTAAAGCGTTTTAGCGATGGAGAAATTAGCGTTCAAATTGATGAAAGCGTACGTGGTAAAGATGTTTTCATTATCCAAAGCACCTGTGTACCCACCAATGATAATTTAATGGAGCTTTTAATCTTAACAGATGCTTTGCGACGCTCAAGTGCAAATTCTATTACAGCTATTATTCCTTATTTTGGTTATGCAAGACAAGATAGAAAAGCAAATCCAAGGGTACCTATTACTGCTAAACTTGTTGCCAATTTAATCGAAGCAGCAGGGATTGATCGTGTGGCTACTATCGATCTACACGCGGGGCAAATTCAAGGTTTTTTTGATATACCTGTTGATAATCTTTATGGAAGTATAGTATTTAATGATTATATCAAAACCAAGCATTTTAAAAATGCAATTGTTGGAAGTCCTGATATAGGGGGTGTAGCAAGAGCTAGAAGTGTGGCTAAAAATTTAGGACTTGATATAGTGATAGTAGATAAAAGACGCGAAAAAGCTAATGAGAGCGAAGTTATGAATATTATCGGAGATGTTAAAGATAAAGAGGTGATTTTAGTCGATGATATTATTGATACTGCAGGTACTATTGTAAAGGCTGCTGAAGCTTTAAAAAACAAAGGTGCAAAATCCGTTATGGCTTGTTGTACTCACGCGGTTTTAAGTGGTAAAGCTTATGAAAGAATTGCTTCAGGGGCGCTCGATGAGCTTGTAGTTACTGATACCATTCCTTTAAGAGAGCAATTGCCTAATATAAAAGTTTTAAGCGTAGCTCCTGTATTTGCTGAAGTAATACGCCGCGTTTACCACAATGAAAGTGTAAATTCTCTTTTTATTTAATTTTCTATATTTTTTTAAATATCTTATATTAATATAAAATAAATCAGAACTATCTCTTTGATAGTTCTATGATTTTTTTACTTTTACTAATGACAAAAAATATTTGATAGTGCATCTTTAAATATAATAACGACTTAAAAAATAAAAGCAAACTTTTAACAAAATAAAGCAATATTCTATAAATATTTTTAACTTTAATAAAACTTGTCTTAAAAATAGTCATAAAAAATAATACAAGATTGCATGTTTATTTTTTTTGAAAATGTCACTTAAAGAAACAAAAAGAATATTTTTTTATACGATGTAAAAAAACTAAACAAACATTTTATTAAATTTATTTATAAATTTGGTATCCTTTGAAATATTTTTATTATTTTAGGAGAACTATGGCTCGTTTTGGAACTAAAATTTTATGGTTGTTTGTCGCAGCTTTAGGTGCTATTTGTTTTGCTCATTTAGCTTTACAAAATGGCGAGAGTGTATCAGCAATTTATCTAGTAGTTGCTGCTGTGTGTATCTATATGATAGGATATAGATTTTATGGACGCTTTGTAGCGTATAAGGTTTTAGAACTTGACAAAAATCGTGCTACACCTGCAGTTTTAGAAAATGATGGACGCGATTTTGTTCCTACAAATAGAACAGTTTTGTTTGGACATCATTTTGCTGCTATTGCAGGTGCTGGTCCTTTAGTGGGTCCTATTTTGGCTGCTCAGATGGGATATTTACCTTCTATGCTTTGGATTTTAGTGGGAGGTGTTTTAGCAGGTGCGGTTCATGACTTTGTTGTGCTTTTTATATCCACTCGTAGAAGAGGTAGAAGTTTAGGCGAAATTATCAAAGATGAAATGGGTAAATTTACCGGTGGTGTTGCAATGGTAGCAATTTTTGGTATCATGCTTATTATCATCGCTATTTTAGCTATGGTAGTTGTAAAAGCTCTCGCAGAGTCACCTTGGGGATTATTTACCATTGCAATGACTATTCCTATAGCAATTTTTATGGGAGTATATATGCGCTTTATTCGCCCAGGTAGAGTAGGTGAGGCTTCGATTATAGGTTTTGTGCTTTTAATCTTAGCAATTCATTATGGTAGTGTTATAGCTTCTGATCCTTATTGGGCGAAAATATTCACATTAGAAGCTCCAACTTTGGCAATTATTATGATGGCTTATGGCTTTATCGCAGCTGTTTTACCTGTATGGTTTTTATTGGCTCCAAGAGATTATCTTTCTACTTTCTTAAAGATTGGTGTTATTGTTGTAATGGCTGTAGCTATTATTATCGTTGCACCTGATTTGCAAATGCCAAAAGCAAATACTCAGTATTTTGATGGAACAGGTCCTGTATTTGCGGGTGCTATTTTTCCATTTTTGTTTATAACCATTGCTTGTGGTGCTATTAGTGGTTTTCATGCTCTTATTTCAAGTGGAACTACTCCAAAAATGCTTGAAAATGAAACTCATGCTTTGCCTGTTGGATATGGCTCTATGCTTGCAGAAAGTGCTGTAGCAATTATGGCTTTAATTTGTGCTTGTATTTTACATCCTGGACTTTATTTTGCTATAAATTCAAGTTCTGCTTTAATAGGATCTGATGTTGCAAGTGCGGCGCAAGCTATTTCAAGTTGGGGATTTAGTATCACTCCTGAAGAAATTTCTACTTTAACTGCAAATATAGGAGAATACACTATACTTTCTAGAACAGGTGGGGCTCCAACTTTTGCTATAGGTGTAGCTTTAATTTTACATGAGCTTTTTGGTGGTATTGATCTAATGGCTTTTTGGTATCATTTTGCTATATTGTTTGAAGCTTTATTTATCTTAACAGCTGTGGATGCTGGAACTAGAGCTTGCCGTTTTATGGTGCAAGATATCTTAGGTAATGTCTATAAACCTTTGGGAAATATTCATAATTATCCAGCTGGACTTTTAGCAACCGCATTGAGTGTTGCAGGATGGGGATATTTTCTTTATCAAGGTGCGATTGATCCTAAAGGCGGTATTTATACCCTTTGGCCTCTCTTTGGTGTAAGCAATCAAATGCTTGCAGGTATGGCTTTACTTCTTGCTACAGCCATACTTGTAAAAATGGGCAAGGCAAAATACACTTGGGTAACTTTAATTCCTGCTACATTTGTTTTGGTAGCAACCCTATATGGAGGAATACAAAAAGTTATGCCTTACGAAGAAGGAAATAAAGTAGGAAATGCTGTAAGCCATGTGGCAGCAGTTACTATACAAAGTCAAAAAATTCAAGATTTAGAATTGAAATTAAACAATGCCAAAGATGAAAATGAAATTGCAGCAATTGAAAAAGAAATTTCTGTAGCTACTCAAAGTAAGATCGGAAATTTAATCAATGCCATTCTTTGTGTGTTTTTCATGTTGGCCACATTGCTTGTCATACTCTCTTGCATAGGAATTTGCCTAGGTAAGATTAAAATTCCACTAAAAGAAACCAAATATATTAAACTTGATGAATTTCAAAAAGTTTAAACACTACTATGAAAAAGCCGAAAGGTTTTTTCATCCCTTAGTGGGACTTTCGAGTTATGATAAGTATTTAGAACACATGAAACACAAACATCCTGAAAAAACCCCAAAAACTAGAGGAGAATTTTTCAAGGAATGTTTAGATAAAAAATATAACAGCGGCGGTTTAAATAAATGCTGATAAGCTTAACAAGGATAAAGTTTTTATCATACAAAAAATTAAGCTTTAAGTATTTGTAAATCCATGAATTTTCTTTAATTCTTCACTAATAGGCTTTTTCTTTCCTTCTCTTGTAACGCTAACATAAGTAACTAAGGCAGAGGTTACGTTTATGCAAGAAGTACAGCCTTGTGAATCCACTCTTTGAGCACTAACTTCTACTTCTACACCTATAGAAGTCTTTCCTACGCTAACAATCTTAGAATAGCAAGAAATTATATCACCTATAAAAACAGGCTCTTTAAAAACTACCTTATCCATAGATATAGTTACGACGCGTTCAGGAGAAAGTTCTCTAGCTGCTATTGCGCCTGCTAAATCAATTTGTGAAAGTATCCATCCACCAAAAATATTACCTGCGGGATTGGTATCACTTGGCATTGCAACAATTTTTAATTTTGGTTCTCCCATATCTCTCATTTTTTACTCCTTATTTTAAAAAATGAATTATAATTCAATAAAGTTAAAAAAGGAGAATAAAAGTATGAATAATTTCAAAGAATTAGCAAAACTTGTAAAAAATCGTAAAGAAAATATCAATCTTTTTTATGATCTTTTAGATTCTGAGCAATGGGGCGAGTATTTTGAGAGACTTTTAACTCTTAGTGAGTTGAAAAGAGATAAAACAACTCTTTTGGCTATATTAAGACGCTTAGTAGATCTTAAAGAGGAAAATTTGATACAGGAGTGGAAAAAAAATAATTTCAAAGAAGAAAAAATTACCAAGCTTAAGCATAAATTCTATGAAGAGATAAGAAAATTTTATGAAAAAGAGCATCAAGAGCTAATCTATGAGATCAAAGAAAGAAAAATCGTAAATGATTTTTATCAAGTTCTTATCCAAGGAGTGCATAATATAGGCTTAGTTATCAATGCTTTTGAAGTTTCTTGGACTAAAGAGATTATAGAAAAAAACAATAAAATTTTAGCAACTCAATTTCCAAATTTAAACGATGCGATGGAATTTTTACGAAAAAATCAACTCTATCAAACAACTCCAAAGGGTGATATTTGCGAAAGAAGCTATGGTGTTTTGGTAAGAATAGGAAATATGTGGAAATTTGTTCCTTATGCAAGATTTTTTGAAGATGAAATTTTAAAACTTGAATTTGCTTTTGATGATATGATTGATAAATTAAAACAAATAGCTAAAAATGAAGATGAGTTAGCTTATATAGAGTATTTTCAAAAGCTAAAACTAGCTTTTTGTGAAAAGGAAGAAGAAAAGGTTATAGGAGCGTGGCAAGAGGCTGAATTTGCATGGATGAAAGTCAAATCTCCATTACAAGTAGGTCATCCTTTAGAATACTATGAAGATAATTACACTCATGCTGTAGCTTTAGAGTGGGATATAAGAATAGAAGATGAGAGTGATTTTGATGCCTTGAAATTTTCAAAAGATATCAAGCAAAGCTTTATGCGCGTATATGAAAATATCGGAATTCAAGATGAGCAACTTAAAAATGAAGTTTTGCATAATATTGATAAAACACAGCTTTATGTTTGTGCGCCAATGATTTATTATGGAGCTGAGCTTAAGGGTTTGTTTTCTGCGCAAGTTGTTCCTAATGATGAATTTGTAAGTTCTATTGCAGGCAAAAAAATCTTTGCTTTTTTAAATTTTGTCTATGAAAATGCTAAAACAAAACCTTTTATGAGAATTGCTAGTGAAATTTTTAATAAAGATTTTTTGGATTATGGAAGAGATATTTTATTTTTCAAAGAAAAAATTTGGAAAAGAGTTTATGAGGTTTCTACTATAGGACATGAATTTGGTCATATATTTTTTATCGCTAAAGACAGTGAAAAACTTATGAATCAAAGTGGTTTTTTTAAAAATATCGAAGAATATAAGGCAACAAGTGGCGGACTTGTTAATTTCTTTTATCATGAACAAGAGGATTTGAAATTACCTGTTTTTCATGAACTTATTAAAAGAGCTGTATCTTTGATAGCTTGGCAAAGAGTTGAAGAGGTTAAGCCTTATTATACAGAAGGACTTATTCATTTATCACTATTATTTCAAAGTGGAGTTTTGAAATTTGAAAACAATAGATTAAATGTTAATTTTAATCTGGAATATTATGAAAATTTTAAAGATGCAACTTTAAAAAATTATCATGATTTAGCTAAACATTATGCTTTAAAGCTTGATGCTAAAGAATTTTTAAATCGTTTTTGTGCTTTAAAAAACGATATTTTTATGCCTCTTCATCCAGAATGCAAAGAATTTGTTCAATTCTACTATGATCTATATGAAAAAATAGGCAATGAAATTGACAATAGTGGGGAATTTGAGCGCTATAAAATGCAAAAAAAATCCTAAAAAACATGTTTTTACTTGATATTGTTTTCTAAATATGCTAGAATTAGGCGTTTCAATATAAAACAAAGGAGCTTTTATGACTAAAGCAGATTTCATTTCGCAAGTTGCTCAAACTGCTGGGCTAACAAAAAAAGATGCTACTGCTGCTACTGATGCAGTTATTTCTACTATCACTGATGTATTGGCTAAAGGTGATAGCGTTAGCTTTATAGGTTTTGGTACTTTCTCAACAGCCGAAAGAGCCGCAAGAGAAGCAAGAGTGCCAAGTACTGGTAAAACCATTAAGGTTCCTGCAACAAGAGTTGCTAAATTTAAAGTGGGTAAAAACCTTAAAGACGCTGTTGCAAAAGCTAAAAAGAAAAAATAATATTAAGGCTAGAAATTTTTCTAGCCCTGCTTAAATAAAAAATTTAAATTAATCCGACAATTTATATCCTTTATTTACTTTATTTTTATAAACTTACTTGAAACTAAGTTTTTGAAAGGTTGGTTTTATGAGAGTTTATAAAAAAGTAAATGAACTTATAGGCAATACTCCTATAATACAATTAGAGAAATTTGGTGCAAATCTTTTTGCTAAATGCGAATTTTTAAATCCAAGTCATTCAATTAAAGACAGAGCAGCTTTTGCAATGATCCAAAGCGCTTTAAATGAGGGCAAAATCGATTCTAAGACTGTTATAGTCGAAGCTACAAGCGGAAATACAGGTATTGCATTAGCAATGATTTGTGCAGATTTAGGACTTCAATTTGTTGCCACTATGCCAGAATCTATGAGTATAGAAAGACGCAAAATGATAACTCTTTTTGGAGCACAACTTGAACTAACTCCTGCAAGTTTAGGTATGAAAGGTGCAGTGGATAAAGCTAATGAAATTTTAAAAAATACCCCAAATTCTTTTATGCCATCGCAGTTTGACAATTTGGCCAATAAAAATGCACACCGCAAAACTACTGCCTTAGAAATATTAAAAGATTTGGATAATGATCTTGATATTTTTGTAGCGGGTTTTGGAACAGGTGGAACTATCAGTGGAGTTGGTGAAATTTTAAAAGAAAAATTAGGAAAAATTCATGTCGTTGCTGTAGAACCTTTAGCCTCTCCGCTACTTAGTAAGGGTGAAGCTGGAAGTCATAAGATACAAGGTATAGGTGCAAATTTTATCCCTGCTATCTTAAATAAAGATATTATAGATGAAATCATCCCAGTTAGCAATGAAGATGCTATAAATACAGCTAAAGAGCTTGCTAAAAACGGTCTTATGGTAGGAATTTCAAGTGGTGCAAATGTGTTTGCAGCAAGTGTTTTGGCTAAAAAATTTCCAGATAAAAAAATTCTTACTATGCTAAATGATACAGCTGAAAGATATCTTTCAACCGATCTTTTTGCTTAAAAATTTTATTTAGAGCTTAGAAAATTTTTAAGCTCTTTTGCAACTTCTTCAGGATTCAAATCTCTAATGATCTTTTGTAGCTTTCCGTTTTCATCGATGAGAAAAATTTCGCTACTATGCGCAACGGAATATTTCATCACAGAATCATTGATATCTATTTTTTGATATTGAACTCCATAATTTTTAGCCACTTTCTTTAAAACGCTATCATTTTTTGCAATAAGAGCGTCCGCATTGGGATAAAAATATCTTAACCATTCGTTAGTTGAAGTTAAATTACCATCTCTAGAAATATCTAAAGAAATAAAAAGAACATGAGCTTTTGGATCTTTAAGGGCTTTTAAATTTTTACCGATTAAAGAGAGAGTAGAGGGGCAAATATCAGGACAAAAAGTATAACCAAAATAAACTATAAGTTTCTTGCCCTTAAAATCCTCTAAAGTAGTTTGCTCTTTAAAGGCAGATCTTAGATTAAAGTCGTATTGGTTTTTATTTATCAAACAAAAAGCTAGTATACCCATCGCAACAAAGGCGACTGCAAATAAAAAAACCTTTTTCATCTTTTTAGATCAAAATCAAAATGAAAACCTATAGGTTTATCATCTTCAAAAACTTCAGCTCTAAAACGCATAACTTCAAGAACACATGCAGCTAAAACCAATCTTGACTCATAATCTGTTTCATTTATTTTAGTAACTCTAGGCATTATATCTCCCATAAACATATTTAAGCCATAAATTTTAATTTTTAAATTTTTATAATTTCCTAAATTTTTAATTTTTAAATTGGTGATTTCTAAGGATTGGAGAGGTTTTGGATCCATAGAAATCAAAACCTCTCTATCCTTAAAACTATAAGTGCAATTTTCGATATTTAAATCACAGCTTAGAGGTGATAAAACCTCAGTTTGACTTAAAGTCGTTCTATCTTTTAAAACATAAAAATCAAATATGATATAAAGAATTAAAAGAGATAGGCCTGAGGCCAAAATAAAAAATATTTTTTTCATTATCTATAACTTTTTTGATCCTATGTCACGAACTTCTAAACTTTGATTATTGTCAAAAGTTAAAGTCAAATTCGCTTTAGTATTTTCATCAATAGCTTGATTAAGCTTAAAAAGCATAATATGATAACTTCCAGGTTTTAACTCGGTACTAGAATGTGCTTTAACAGGTATCTCAGGAATTTGTATCATAGCTTTCATACCATGTTTATGTTCATGAGTGTGTAATTCGCTCACTTGATTGATATCAGTTTTTGCATCTATTAAAGAGATGTCCTTATCGGTATTGTTAACAATGGTAAGAAATATAGCACTATTAACAGCATTAGGTGGAGTTTGTTTAATAAATGCATCTTTGATTTCTATATCTTTAGCATAAAGACTTAATGCAAGCAAAGCGCTTAAAGTGATAATTTTTTTCATGTTTTATCCTTATTATTTTAGTATTAAATAATTATTAATTATATCAAAACAAAAGAAAATAATCAATTATTTTTTTAAAAAATGAAATTTTTTATTAAATTTAATTTTGAGGTAAGATTGCACTATTGTATATTTTTTGCAAAGTAACATCAAAATCAAAGAAAAAGCCTATGGGTTTATCATTGTTTAAAAACTCAACCCTAAAGCGAGAATCATCTGTAACACTTTTTCCTGTAAAATTTATAATAATTGAATCCTTTGTGTTTGTAAATTGTGGGATAATGTTTCCTATATATGAGTTTAAACTATAAATTTTAATTTTTAAATTTGGATCAAAGGGAAAATTACTTACTTTAATGGCGGTATTTTTAAAGATTTTTATAGGTTTAGGATAAGCAGATACCAAAATTTATTTTCCTTTAAACAAAAAGGTGTAATCTTGAGAATTTAAATCATATTTTAATGGAAGGCAGGTATTGAGTTTAAACACATTATCCTTTTTTTATCATATAAAATATAAAAGGTTAATGAAAATATAATCAGAAATATTGCTGCTATAAAAAAATTTTTCATGATAATAAAACAATGCCTTTAAAATTGATTTTTTCGTGATTTGGGATATTCTACAAAAAATTTAATATAATTAATATTTTTTAAGAAAAAAAATAATATAATCACAGACATTTTTGTCAAAAAATATTATAAATACAGTTTTAAGGAAAAGCATTGCTTAAAAAGATTTTAGCATTTTACTTTATATGCATTTCAGCTCTTGGGGCTTCTGATTTGGTAAAAATTTATTTAAATCAGGGTTTAGATGCTGTAGGTGTAGCAATTGAAAAAGAATTAACAAATAAAGATTTTTGGTTAGATGAAATAGGCGATAGAAATATCTCTTTAGGATATTACGATGATGATGTTGCTATTGTGCTTACAAATAAGACAGATAAAATTCTCCGTGTTTATTCTTATAGTGATGGGAAGATTAAACAAGACTTTGAACAAAAAGCTATCATTACAGGACTTATGGGGGATAAACAAGTTGAGGGGGATTTAAAAACTCCAGTAGGCTTTTATGAACTTGGACGCAAATTTAATCCAGGGGATCCTTATTATGGTCCTTTTGCGTTTGCAACAACTTATCCTAATTTACTTGATAAAGTTCAAGGCAAAACAGGCGGAGGGATTTGGATACATGGCTATCCTTTAGATGGAACAAGATTGGATGAATTTAAAACGCGTGGTTGCATAGCCTTATTTAATGAAAATCTTGAAGAATTTGCAAAAGTAGTACAAGATAAAAAAGTATTTGCTATGACAGAGGAAAAAGAAAAAGTAAGAGCCAAAAAAGAAGATATAGCTGCTTTACTTGCAGATCTTTTTGCTTGGAAGCTAGCTTGGACAGATAGCGATATAAATACTTATTTAAATTTCTACGATGAGAAACAATTTAAGCGTTTTGATAAAATGAAATTTGAACAATTTGCTTCTATGAAAAAGTCTATTTTTTCTAGAAAAGAAGACAAAAAGATTAAATTTTCGGATATAAATATCAGCCCTTATCCGAATGTAGAAAATGAGACTATGTATAGAATTTCATTTTATGAGGATTATTATACTAAAAACTATCAATTTAAAGGGGATAAAATCTTATATGTTAAAATTGATAGCAAGGGAAAAATGAAAATCTTAGCAGAACAATAATGTCTTTAATTAAAATCAATCAAAAAGCTTATGAAAGCAATTTAAAAATTATAGCTGAAAAAATAGGTAGCTTTTCAAGATTGATTTGTGTTTTTAAAGATAATGCTTATGGGCATGGAGCAAAAATTTTAGCTCCGATTGCTAGTACTTTGGGCGTTAATTTTATAGCAGTTAAAAATGAAAAAGAAGCTTATGAGCTCGAAGATTTTTTTGATAATATTTTAATTCTTTCTCACCATCCACATGGCAAAGAAAATTCTAAATTTATTTATGCTCTAAATGATATAGATAAAATCAATGCTTATCAAAACGATACAAGAATACATCTTAAAATAGACACAGGAATGCATCGCAATGGAGTTTGCGTTGAGGATTTAAATGAAGCTTTGTTGAAAATCAAATGTTCTGCATTGAAGCTAGAGGGTATATTTACACATTTTGCAGGTGCAGATGAAATGGATGCAAGTTTTTTTATTCAAAGGGAAAAATTTTCTAAAGCTAAAGATATTGCTAAACAAATTTATAAAAATTTGATATTTCACTCGCATAATTCCCCGGCTTTATTTAGAGCTGTAAAAATACCCGAAGATGAGCTTTGTAGAACAGGCTTAGCGCAATTTGGTTATGGTGATGAAAGTCTAAAAAAAGTTTTAAGTTTATATGCTCATAGATTAAGTCATAGAGAATTACAAATAGGTCAAAGTGTAGGTTATGGTGGAGCTTTTAGTGCGACAGAAAAAATCAAAATAGCTACCTATGATTTGGGTTATGCAGATGGTTTGTTTCGTTATGATGGCAAGGGAGATTTATTGCTAGCCAATAAACAAAAAATTTTAGGTAAAATTTCAATGGATAGTTTTTCTTGTCAAGATTTTGGAAAGGAAATATGTGTGTTTGATAATGCAGATGTTTGGGCAGATTTTTTCAATACTATCAATTATGAAATTTTAGTAAAACTCCATCCTGATATCCCAAGAGTATTGGTGTAAATATGTTTAATATTGTTTTAGTTCATCCTAGAATTCCTCAAAATACTGGCAGTATAGGTAGAATGTGTTTTAATGCGGGTTTTAAATTGCATATTGTCAAACCCATAGTTTTTGATATTTCTCAAAAAGCAGTGCGTAGAGCAGGGCTTGATTATTGGGAAAAGCTTGAGCCTGTAATTTGGGAAAGTTTAGATATCTTTCTTGAACACAATCTCATTTACAAAGATCGTTTTTTCTTTGCGACAACAAAAAGTAATAAATTTTATTTTCAAGCCAAATTTCAAGAAAATGATTTTTTATTTTTTGGTAGCGAGAGCTATGGTTTACCGATGGAATTAATGCAGCTTAACTGGGATAATGCCATTACAATCCCTATGAAAGCTTGTGGTAGAAGTTTAAATTTGGCCACAAGTGTCGGCATTGTTTCTTATGAAGCCTTGCGTCAAAATTTTGATCGTTTTAGTTTATAATCTTACTTAACTTTATATTTTTTTAAATATTTTGTAAATTATCAATATTTTTTCATAAAAAATATGCTAAAGTTGTAGCGAATTTTACTTTTTTAAAGGAGAAATATGGGTGAGCAAAATTTAACTTTAAACCCCTCAGTTCCATTCGATGAAAAGATATTAAAAATTCTCGAATATGTTCTGCCATATACTGATACTATAATGGTAGTTTTACTTATAATCTGCGGAATTTACTATAGTTTCTTAACTAGATTTGTACAATTTCGCATGTTAAAATCCGTTTTTAAAATTCTAACTGAAAGAAATGAAAACCATACCAAAGAGCACATATCTCCTTTTCAAGCTTTGATGATATCAACAGCTTCTAGGGTAGGTATAGGAAATATTGCAGGCATCTCTATCGCGATCGCTGCAGGAGGAGCGGGTGCTTTATTTTGGATGTGGTTTATGGCGTTTTTTGGTGGTGCTTCAGCTTTTGCAGAAAGCACTTTAGCACAAATTTACAAGTCTAAAGATAATACAGGAGGATTTAAAGGTGGTCCTGCTTATTATATAAAAAAAGCTTTAGGTTCTCATTTTTTTGGAGCTTTTTTTGCTTTTATTCTTATTATTACTTATGCTTATGGATTTAACGGACTTCAAAGTCAAACTATGACTTCGGCTTTTAAAGTTTATTATGATATGTTTAATCCTAATGCTACAACAGATTTTGCTTCAAGTTCTTGGCCTATGATTATTGGTATTATTTTAACCCTTTTTGGAATTTGGATGTTTTTTTCACATCATACAAAAATAGGTAAAGTAAGCTCTTTAATCGTCCCTTTTATGGCATTAGCTTATATCTTACTTGCCTTTATAGCTGTTTTGATTAATTTTGAAAAAATTCCTTCTGTAATAGTGCTTATATTTGAAAGTGCTTTTGATTTTAAAGCGATTTTGGGTGGATTTGCTGGTTCTGCTTTGGTTATAGGAATTAAAAGAGGACTCTTTTCAAATGAGGCGGGCATGGGTTCTGCTCCAAATGCTGCCGCTGCTGCTCTTACAAGTCACCCTGCAAAACAAGGTATTATACAAGCGTTTTCGGTTTTGATTGATGTTATTGTTTGCACAAGTTCAGGATTTTTGGTTCTTTTTTCTATGGCATATTTTAATGTTGGAGCCGATGGAAAACCTCTTTTAACCGCAATGCCTTTAGTACAAGAAGCAATGCGTGAATATTATGGCGGTTTTGGAGTCCATTTTATTACTATAGCTATTGTTTTATTTGCTATCACTTCTTTGATAGGGAATTACTATTATGCCCAAGCTAATGTAAAATATCTTACAAATTCCAAATTAGTCATGAATTTGTTTAGAATTACTGCTGTAGCAATGATTTTTATAGGTTCTCAAATGAATTTAAAACTTGCTTGGAGTTTAGCGGATTTAACTATGGCGTTTATGGCAGTTACAAATATTGTTTCTTTACTTCTTTTAGGGGGTATAGTCAATAAAGTATTGAAAGATTTCAACACCCAACAAGACTCTAAAATAAATCCAAAATTCAGCGCTTTAAAACTAGGTATTAAAAATGCTGAATGCTGGGACTGATTAAAAAGCCTTAATTTTAAGGCTTTTTAGTGATTTAAAACCTTATTTAAAAATTCTTTCAATCTTTCATTTTTTGGATTTTCAAATACTTCTTTAGAGCTTGCATCCACTGCAAGTTCTCCTTTATCCATGAAAAAAATGCGATTAGCGACATTTCTGGCAAAACCCATTTCATGAGTAACTACTATCATAGTAAGCCCTTCAGCGGCCAAATCCTTCATGATACTTAAAACTTCTCCTATCATTTCAGGATCAAGTGCTGAAGTAGGCTCATCAAATAAAATTACATCAGGATTCATCATCAAACTTCTTGCTATGGCAATGCGTTGCTTTTGTCCGCCTGAAAGTTTGTGCGGCATTACCTCTTTTTTATCGGATAATCCTACTTTTTTAAGTAAAATTTCAGCTTTATTTATAGCTTCATCTTCGCTTAAGATTCCTGTTTTTACTGGGGCTAAGCATAAGTTTTGCAATACATTTTTATTGGCAAAAAGATTAAAATGTTGAAATACCATACTGACTTTTTGACGAATTTTATTAATATCAGTTTGTTCATCTAAGATATTGCGTCCTTTGATAAGAATTTCTCCACTGTCTGCAAGTTCCAAGCGGTTAATACAACGCAAAAAAGTACTTTTTCCACCCCCACTTGGACCTATGATGGATATAATATCGCCTTTGGAAATTTTGGTGCTGATATTTTTAATAACTTCTAAATTTCCATATTTTTTATTTAAATTTTTAATCTCAATCATTTTTGCTCATCCTTAACTCAAGTTTTTTAGCAAAATAACTAAAAATTTTTACACTTACATAATACACAAGTCCTGTAAAAATAAGAGGTTTTGGATTGTATAATACCGCTTGAAGGCTTTGGCTTTGCATAGTAATATCAATAACGCTTATAAATCCAACCACGGAAGTTTCTTTAAACAAAGAAATAAATTCATTAGCCAAAGCGGGTAAAATGTTTTTGGTCGCTTGTGGTAATATAATTTCTTTCATTGAAGTTTTATAATCAAGCCCCATAGCACGCGCTGCTTCCATTTGTCCTTTATCGACACTATTAATCCCGCTTCTTACGATTTCTGCTATATAAGCAGAGCTATTAAGCCCTAGGGCAAATATTGCTGCATAAAGATTATCAATAAAAGTAAAAATTACAAAAGCAAAAATCATAAGTTGTAATATTACAGGGGTTCCTCTTATAATATCAATATATTCATCTATGATAAAATTTAAAACTTTTATCTTTGAAAAGTGTAAAATGGCAAGACTAAAACCAACAACTACACCAATAATTGCCGAGCAAGCAGTAAGTAAAAGAGTGATAAAATAACTTTTTATGTAAGCTTGCGCATTTGGAGTGTATCCGTAATTTATAGCCCCATCCGCTTCTTTAATTTGTAAAATTTCAATAGGAAAAGAAAAATATCCCCAAAAAAGAATGATGGCGAAAAATACAAATATTCTTATATTTTTTTGATTCAAATCTTAACCTTTATTCAAAAATTTTTAACTTAAATTCTATAAAATTATCGTTTGATTTTTCTTTAAAGATTTGTAATAATATGATAGAATTTTAAAAAAGGTTTTGCGATATGATAGTTTTAGATTTTATTTTAATCGTAGCTTTTGTGCTTTTTATGATATTTTTGATAGTGGGATTTAACTATCAAATGAATGAAAAAGCTAAAATTCGGGAAGAAAAATTTAAAAATAAGGAGAGAAAAAAATGAGTAAAAAAGTATTGATTCCTTTGGCTCAAGGATTTGAAGAAGCTGAGTTTATAGGTATAGCAGATGTATTAAAAAGAGCTGCGGAATTAAGTGGGAATTTGGAAGTTATTATCGCTTCTTTGGATAATGAACTTTTGGTAAAAGGTGCAAATGGGATCAGCATAAAAGCGGATTGTTCTTTAGAAGCTGTAGACACTAAAAATCTCGATGCAATAGCCTTGGCGGGTGGTTTTGATGGTATGAATAATCTTAAAAATTCAAATGAAATTTTAAGTATTATTAAAAAACTACACAGTGAAGGCAAGATTGTTTCTGCAATTTGTGCTTCTCCTATAGTATTAAATGCTGCTGGAGTTTTAGAGGGTGAATTTACTTGCTATCCAAGTTGCGAAACAGGTCTTCAAGGAAATAGAGTGAATAAAGCTGTAGTTGTAAATAAAAATGTTATTACAAGTGCAGGTCCTGCAACGGCTATTTTATTTGGATTAGAGCTTGCAAAGCAACTATGCGGTGATGAAATTTATAATTCATTATATGAAGGTTTGCTTATTCCTTTAACAAAATAAGCATTTTGTTATGATAGTGTAAAAAACACTATCATAAATTAAAATAAAGCTTGAGGATTTTCATTCTCATCTTTTTCTTTAGGAAGTCTAAAGCCACCCAACATATGAAAATGTAGATGAAAAACTTCTTGACCGCTGTTTTTGCCACAATTTGTTACCAAGCGATATCCACTTTTATCCACTCCTAAAAGTACAGCCAATTCTTGTATAAAACTTGTCATTTTTTCCATAAGCTTAGGATCAAATTCTTGAAAATCTTTAAAATGTTTTTTCGGGATAATAAGTATATGAATGGGCGCCTTAGGAGCTATATCATGAAAAGCTAAAAAATCATTATTTTCAAGTACTTTATTGCAAGGAATTTTTCCTTCAACAATGAGTTCAAAAACAGTTTTTTCTTTCATTATTTATCCTTCTTTAGTGTTAATTTTATACAATTATATCTTTAAACTTTAGTTTTTATGCTGAATTTAAAATAGTTTTTAATAAAATTAAAACTAAAAATAACTTATTAAGGTAGAAAATTGCAAAATTTTATCGAACAAATTCAAGAATGTAAAAATTTAAATGACTTAGAGGCTCTTCGAGTTGCTGTCCTTGGAAAAAAAGGTATCTTAACAGAGAGTTTTGCAAAACTAAAAGATTTAGCGGGCGAAGAAAAGAAAGAATTTGCAGCTAAATTAAATTCTCAAAAAGATGCTTTTAATGAGGCTTATTTATCAAAATTTAAAATTTTGGAAAATCTTGCTTTAGAAGAAAAAATGAAGCAAGATGCTCTTGATTTTAACTATTTTGATGAAAGTCCTACAAATGGTGCTTTACATCCTGTTATGAGTACTATGGATAGAATTATAGAGTATTTTGTAAATTTAAATTTTAGCATAGAAAAAGGCCCTTTAATAGAAGATGATTTTCATAATTTTGAAGCTTTAAATTTACCAAAATCTCATCCGGCAAGAGATATGCAAGATACTTTTTATTTTGACGATAAAAGACTTTTAAGAACTCAAACTTCTCCTGTGCAGATTCGAACCATGCTTGCACAAAAACCACCCATTAGAATGATAGCTCCAGGAGCAGTTTTTAGAAGAGATTTTGATATCACCCATACTCCTATGTTTCATCAAGTAGAAGGGCTTGTAGTAGAAGAAGGGCAAAGAGTAAGTTTTGCAAATTTAAAAAGTATTTTAGAGGACTTTTTGCGTTATATGTTTGGAGATGTAAAAGTGCGTTTTCGTCCTAGTTTTTTCCCATTTACAGAACCATCAGCAGAAGTTGATATTTCGTGTGTATTTTGCAAGGGTTGTGGATGTAGGGTTTGTAAGCAAACGGGTTGGCTTGAGGTTTTAGGATGCGGGGTTGTAGATCCTAATGTATTTAATTTTGTAGGTTATAAAGATGTAAGTGGCTATGCTTTTGGTCTTGGTGTAGAACGCTTTGCAATGCTTTTACATCAAATTCCTGATCTAAGATCTTTATTTGAAGGTGATTTAAGACTATTGGAGCAATTTAGATGATAATTACTAAAAGTTGGTTAAGTGATTGGTTAGATTTTGAAGATAAAAGTTTAGATGATATAGCGCATACATTAAATTCTATAGGTATAGAAGTAGATAAAATTTGCACCTTAAAAGTGCCGGATAAAATCGTAGTGGGTTTTGTCAAAGAAAAAGTAAAGCATGAAAATTCTGACAAATTAAGCATTTGTCAAGTTGATGTTGGAAATGAAATCTTGCAAATAGTTTGCGGAGCCCAAAATGTCGTACAAGGGCAATTTGTCGCAGTGGCCTTAAAAGGTGCTTTAATGCCAAATGGTATGGAGATCAAAGAGGCTAAATTACGAGGAGTAGATTCTTGCGGTATGCTTTGTTCTAGCACAGAATTAGGCTTTGAAAAAATCAATGATGGCATTATGCTTTTAGACGATAGTATAGGCAAATTAGAGCTTGGAAAAGCTTTAAATTCTTATGAAATTTTTAATGATGGTTTGATCGAAGTTGAATTAACTCCAAATAGGGGAGATTGTCTTAGTATTTATGGTATAGCACGCGATTTAGCAGTGGCTTTGAATTTAAACTTAAAAGAAAAACCACCTTTTAAAGAAGGGGAAAATGTTTTAGGCATAGGTCGTATTTTACGCTTGAGTGCTGAAAAAGAATTAAACAGTCTTTATAATTACAGAGCTATAGAATTAAAAGAAAAAATTCAAACCAATCTACTCATTAGTTTAAGATTGGCACAAATAGAAAATTTTGGAAAAAACCCTATAGAAAATTTATTAAATTACGCAACACACTCTACAGGTGTACTCTTTAATGCTTATGATCTCAATTCTTTTTATAAGGAAAATGAAGAATTTACTTTTAGCTTAGTCAAAGAAACACGGGGTGAGACTAAAATTTCTTACCAAGATGAACTTCTTAGTGTAAGCGGAATTTACCAAGAAGAAAAATTTAAATGCAAAGAAGATTCTAAGATAATCATCATCGAGGCAAATTATACTGATCCAATGATTATTGCAGATGCAAAAATGGCTTATAAAAAGCAAGATGAGCAAACTATTTATAGAAGTTTTAGAGGAAGTGAGCCTAAATTGAATTTAGGTATGGATTTTTTATTGAGCGTTTTAGAACAAAATCCAAATTTGATTATTTATAGCTCCTCACAACAAATTATAACAAATAAGGAATTGTCTAACATAGCAATCAGTATTGAAAGCATTAATAAGACTATAGGTCAAGAAATCGATAAGGATGAAGTTTTAAAAATTCTTAAAAAACTAGGTTTTGAACTTATAATTTCCGCTGATGGACTTGTTAATGTTAAAGCCCCTATGCATCGCCCTGATATAAAAAATCTAGCTGATATTTGTGAAGAAGTAGTGCGTATTATAGGTATTGATAATATCGCTTCAAAAGGTTTGGAATTTGCAGAAAAAAATCGTTTAAATTCCACTTATAAAAATTATAAAGAGCTAGTAGAACTTAGAAAAAAAGCGGTAGCTAACGGATATTTTGAAAGTTTGCATTATGTTTTAGATAATGAAGAGGAGCTAAAATCTCTTGGTTTTAATCCTATAAAATTAAAACTTATCAATCCAATTACTGCAGAGTTAAACACTCTAAGAACAACGCTTTTAAACCATCTTTTAAACGCAGCAAGTTTAAATGCGAAAAATTCTAAAAAGATTATTAAGCTTTTTGAACTTGGAGTAGTTTTTGGAACTAATAATGAAGAACTCAATCATATAGCTTTTGTACATTCAGGCTATCAGGAAGAGCCTAAAATTTCGAATAAAGCAAAGCCTGAATTGGTAAATTTTTATGATTTTCTTTTAGATCTTAAAAATATCATAGGAGATTTTAAATTAAAAGCTTCAAAGCATGATATTTTAAGTCCTTACGAGCAAGCTGATATTTACTTAAAAGATTTAAAAATAGGTTTTGCAGGTCGCTTGCATTTAAAAATAGAAAACGAAAGAGATTTGCTAAAAACATATATTTGCGAACTTGATTTAAATTTGATTAAACATCATTTTAAATTGGCTAAACCTTATTCTAAATTCCCAAGCATTAGCAGAGATCTTAGCATACTTATACCTAAGGGTTTTGAATATGAAAAAATTAAAAATTGCATAGAAGAATTAGATTTAGAAAATTTAGAAAATTTCCGCTTGGTTGATTTGTATAGCGACGCAAGCCTTGAAAATTCTTATAGTTTAACTCTTAAATTTGTTTTTAGAGATATGAATAAAACCTTAGAAGAGGCTCAAGTTGCAGAACATATGGATAAAATTTTACAAAGCTTTAAAGAAATGGGGCTTGAATTAAGATGAAAATAAATGCCTTAGAATCTTTTAATACTGAAATTTCTGATATAGCAGCAGATAAAAGCATATCTCATCGTTTTGCTATTTTTTCACTTTTAACCCAAAGTGAAAATAGGGCTAAAAATTATCTTTTAGCTGAAGATACTTTAAATACTCTGAAAATAATAGAAAATTTAGGAGCTAAAGTAAAGCGAGAAGGTTCTAGTGTAAGTATTATGCCGCCTAGTGAGATACTTTCTCCTAATTGTGTTTTAGAATGCGGAAATTCAGGCACTGCAATGCGCTTGATGATAGGATTTTTAGCGGGTGTTTCAGGCTTTTTTGTTTTAAGTGGCGATAAATATCTTAACAATCGCCCCATGAAAAGAATTTGTAAACCTTTAAGTGAAATTGGTGCAAAAATTTACGGCAGAGAACAAGCAAATTTAGCTCCACTTTGTATAGAAGGACAAAAACTAAAAGCTTTTGATTATAAAAGTGAAATTTCTTCAGCTCAAGTTAAAACAGCTATGATTTTATCTGCTTTTAGAGCGGATAAAACTTCCAAATTTAGCGAGATATCTTTAAGTAGAAATCATAGTGAAAACATGCTAAAAGCTATGAATGCACCTTTAAAAATCAGTGATGATTATTTAAGCCTTGAAATTTCTCCTTTAAATCAAGCTTTAAAAGCTCAAGATATTCTTATACCTAACGATCCTTCTTCGGCTTTTTATTTTGCTTTAGCTGCGATTATTTTACCTAATTCTAAAGTAGTTTTAAAAAATATTTTACTCAATCCTACACGTATTGAGGCTTACAAAATTTTGCAAAAAATGGGTGCAAAACTTGAAATAAAAATTACACAAAATGATTTTGAAACCATAGGCGAAATTCATGCAAGCTCAAGCGAGTTAAAAGCAGTAGAAGTTAAAGAAAATATAGCTTGGCTTATAGATGAAGCACCCGCTTTAGCTATAGCATTTGCTTTAGCAAAGGGTAAATCTAAACTCATCAATGCCAAAGAACTTCGGGTAAAAGAAAGCGATAGAATTGCTGCTACGGTTGAAAATTTAAAACTTTGTGGAGTAAATGCTAAAGAACTTGAAGATGGTTTTGAAATCGAAGGCTCTCAAATCAAAAAAGCTAAAATAAAAAGCTATGGGGATCACCGTATTGCCATGAGTTTTGCGATTTTAGGCTTACTTTGCGGAATGGAGATTGATGAAAGTGAGTGTATTAAAACTTCTTTTCCTAACTTTATGGATATTCTTACAAAAATAGGAGCTAGGATTGATTATTGAATTAGCTAAAAATTATGGCTTTTGTTTTGGTGTAAAAAGAGCAATTAAAAAAGCTGAACAAATTAAAGATGCGGCAACCATAGGGCCGCTTATCCATAATAATGAAGAAATTGCTCGCTTGCAAAAGAATTTCAATGTTAAAACCTTAGAGAACATAAGAGCTTTAAGTGATGAAAAAAAAGCCATTATAAGAACACATGGAATTACTAAGCAAGATTTAGAAGAGCTTAAAAAGAAAGATATTGAAATTTTTGATGCAACTTGTCCTTTTGTAACCAAACCACAGCAAATTTGTGAACAAATGAGTGCAGAAGGCTACGATGTGGTAATTTTTGGCGATGAAAATCATCCTGAAGTTAAGGGTGTAAGAAGCTATGTAGCCACAAAAGCTTATGTAGTTTTAGATAAAAAAGATCTTGAAAATATTAAATTACCTAATAAAATAGCAGTTGTAAGTCAAACGACTAAAAAACCTGAACATTTTATGGAAATAGTTAATTTTTTAATTCTTAGGGTTAAAGAAGTAAGAGTTTTTAATACAATTTGTGACGCAACTTTTAAAAATCAAGATGCTATTAAAGAACTTTCTGTCAAAAGTGATGTGATGGTAGTTGTCGGAGGTAAAAATTCAGCCAATACCAAACAACTTTTTTTAATAGCTAAGGCAAACTGCGAAGATAGCTATTTGATCGAAACCGAAGAAGAATTGCAAAAAGAATGGTTTTTAAATAAAACACATTGCGGAATTAGCGCTGGAGCTAGTACGCCTGATTGGATTATTAAAAAAGTTATAGCCAAAATAGAATCGTTTAAGTGCTAAAATTGTGATATTTTATTTTTTCAAAAAGTAAATAAAACTACAATTTAAAAAAAATTAATAAAAATTAAAATTCTTAACACTAATTAAAGAAAAATAAGGTAAAATCAGTCAAATTTTAATTTTTTTTCAAAAGGACCATGATGAGCGAGGTGAACAAAAAAGTTCAAAACAATTTAGAGGACTATCTTGAAGATGAAGACTTTGGGCAGCTTTTAGAAGCTTTTGACAAGTCAAGAGAAGAAACTATAACTGAAGGTGTAATCGTAGAGATTAAAAATGATGAAGTCTATGTAGATATAGGCAGAAAATCAGAAGGTATTTTAGCATTAAATGAAATTCAAGATGAAAATGCTAATTTGTTATTTAAAGTAGGTGATAGCATTAAAGTTGCTGTTGTAGGCTCTCGTGGTGGTAGATCTTTACTTTCTCACAAAAAAGCTTTAAGAAAAGAAAAAGTTATCGATTTTATTCAAAATTATAAAGAAGATGATGAGTATATTTTTGAAGTAAAAGTAGTAGGAAAGAATAAAGGCGGACTTGTTGTTGTAAATGATGATGATGTAGAATTTTTCTTACCAAAATCACAATACGGCTTCAAAGAAAATAACAATCTTATAGGTAAAACTTTTAAGGTTAAAATCATCAAAGTTGATAAAGAAGAGCAAAGCATTATTGTATCTAGAAAGAAAACTTTAGATGATGAAAGAAAAAAACGCAAAGAACTTATTAATAATATCGCTCAGCAAGAAGGGCTTATCGAAGGTGTTGTAAAAAAAATTACAACTTATGGTATGTTTGTTGATGTGGGTGGTGTTGATGGACTTGTTCACTATAGTGAAATTTCATATAAAGGACCTGTAAATCCTAGTATTTTATACAAAGAAGGAGATAAAGTTCCTGTCAAAGTAGTAAAATATGACAAAGATCGCAAACATTTATCCCTTTCTATCAAAGCGGCTTTACCTGATCCTTGGGGAGAAATTAAAGACAGCTTAGAAGTGGGTGATACCATTAAGGTTATTGTTTCAAATATAGAGCCATATGGTGCTTTTGTTGATTTGGGTAACGATATAGAAGGATTTTTGCATATTAGCGAAATTTCTTGGGATAAAAATATAAAAAATCCAAAAGATTATATTAGCAAGGGCCAAGAAATCGATGTTGAAGTTATTGAAATCAATTCAGATGAAAGACGCTTAAGAGTATCTTTAAGAAATTTACTTTCTAAACCTTTTGACGAATTTATGAAAAATCACAAAATTGGTGATGTGATAGAAGGAGAAGTTACTTCAACGACTTCTTTTGGTGCTTTTGTAAAAATTGGTTCTGTAGAGGGTCTTTTGCATAATGAAGATGCATCTTGGGACAGAAATGAAAAATGTAAAGATAAATTTAACAATGGTGATATTATCAAAGTTAAGATTATCAAAATCGACGAAGAGGGTCAAAAAATTTCTTTAAGCATTAAAGAACTTAGCGAATCACCTGTTCAAGAATATGCTAAAAATCATAAAGTAGGCGATATCGTTAAAGGAAAAATTAGAGATATCAAAGATTTTGGAGTATTTGTAGAACTCAATAAAAATGTAGATGCGCTTATTCATAAAGAAGATATTAGTGCTTCAACTCTTGAGAATTTAAAAATTGGTGATGAAATTGAAGCTGCAATTGCATTTATCGATGAAAAGAAAAACAGAATTCGCCTAAGTGTTAAGAATTTGGTTAGAATTAAAGAGCGAGAAGTATTAAATGAAATCAATAGCGACGATAAAGTAACTTTAGGTGATATCATTAAAGATCAGTTAGCTTAATGATGAAAAAATATGCAACTATAAGCATTTTGAGTATTTTATTACTCATCTTGCTTATTGTCGTTTTTGTACTGCTTTGGAAATTTAAAGCAAATTCTAACTTTATTCCCGAATTTGCTAAAGATACAAATACGCATCAGATTGAAGAAAGGCAAACCCAAGAACTCACTTGGCGAGAAGAATTAGCCAAATGGCCTAGTAAAGATTTTACTCCAGCCGTAGAGCAATTTACTCTACATTTTGATGCAGATACTAGTGAGCTTAAAGAAAAAAACAAATACTATCAACTTGTTGTTAATAAGCATGATATTTACTCCATGTTTTGTTTAAGACAGACTTTAAATTCTTTTAACGTGAAGTATTTTTTATTAAAATCCGGCGAAAGTCCTGAAATCTTTTTAGATACGGGCAATAAAAATTTAATTGATGATATTATCAAAGAACTTAAAAAATATAAAATTAACACAGAAGCGAAGGAGATTTGGTTATGAAAAAAAAGATTATTGTTTGTGATGCAATTTTAGATAAGGGTGTAGAGCTTTTAAGAAAAGCTGAGGATATTGAGCTTATAGAAGCTGCTAAAGTTCCAAAGAATGAGTTAATGGATATGCTTGCAGATGTAGAAGTCGCTATTACTAGAAGTTCTACTGATGTAGATGTCAATTTTTTAAATCATGCTAAAAAACTCAAAGCTCTTATACGCGCAGGAGTAGGGGTGGATAATGTTGATATCCCTGAATGTTCCAAACGCGGTGTTATAGTAATGAATGTCCCAACTGCTAATACCATTGCTGCAGTAGAGCTTACTATGGCTCATCTTCTAAGTTCTGCTAGAAGTTTTGTTAATGCACATAATTTTTTAAAGAATGAAAGAAAATGGGAAAGAGAAAAGTGGTATGGCGTAGAGCTCATGGGTAAAACCTTGGGTGTTATCGGTTTTGGAAATATAGGTTCGCGTGTAGCCATCCGTGCCAAAGCTTTTGGTATGAAAATTCTAGCCTACGATCCATATATTTCAGCTTCTAAAATCACAGACTTAGATATGGAGCAAGCAAAAAGTTTGGATGAAATTCTTACTCAAAGCGATTTTATCACCATCCATACGCCAAAAACTAAAGAAACTGATGGTATGATTGGTGCTAATGAAATCGCAAAAATGAAAGATGGTATAAGACTTATTAATTGTGCTCGCGGGGGCTTATATACAGAAGAAGCTCTATGCGAAGGCTTAAAAAGTGGTAAAATAGCTTGGCTTGGTATCGATGTTTTCAAAAAAGAACCTGCTACCAACCATCCTCTTTTAGATTTTGAAAATGTTTCAGTAACCTCTCATCTTGGAGCTAATACTCTAGAAAGTCAAGACAATATTGCAAGAGAAGCTTGTGAACAAGCCCTAAATGCGGCTAGAGGTGTGGCATATCCTAATGCTCTTAATTTACCTATTAAAACTGAGGATTTACCACCTTTTGTAGCACCTTACATCGAGCTTGTTTCTAAGATGGCATTTTTAGCAGTTCAAATTGATAAAAATCCTATAAAAAGTATTAAATTAGAAGCAGAAGGGGTGATAGGCGAATATGCTACTTCAATGCTTACATTTGCTGCTGTAGGAGCTTTAAGTGGAATTTTAGGTGAAAAAATAAATTATGTTAATGCTGAATTTGTTGCCAAAGAAAAAGGTGTAGATTTATCTTGCGAAACCCTTCCAAATAGCGGTTATAACAACAAACTTAGTGTTAAAATCATCACAGAGAATTCAAATATTAATGTTTCAGGAACTGTATTTAATGAAAATGAACAACGCATAGTTGGATTAAATGGCTTTCAAACTGATTTCAAGCCAAAAGGAAAAATGATTATTTTCAAAAATAAAGATATCCCAGGGGTTATTGCTAAAATCAGCTCTGTCTTAGCATCTAAAAATATCAATATCGCTGATTTTAGATTGGGTAGAGATGGTTTTGGATATGCTTTAGCAGTGGTATTGATCGACGAAAAAGTGCAAAAAGAAGTTTTAGAAGAATTAAGACAACTAGAGGCGTGTATATTTGTACAATATGTCGAAATCTAAAATTCTTATCATAGAAGATGATATAGATTTAAATGATTTGCTTAGTTTAAGACTTAAGGCTTGCGATTATCAAATTTTTTCCTTGTTAGATTTTAAAGGAGTTGAAGATTTGCTAGATAGTGAGCAAATCGATCTTTTGATAGTTGATAGAAATCTTCCAAGCGGGGATTCTTTAGATAGGATTAAAGAGCTAAGAAAGCAAGGTTATAAAGAAGCGGTGATTTTTCTAACCGCTAAAACCTTGCATCAAGATTTACTTGAAGGTTTTGAGAGTGGCTGCGATGATTATATGTGCAAACCTTTTGATTTTAATGAATTGTTACTTCGTATTAAAGCTATTTTAAAACGCCACAAAAGAGAAGAAGAAAAGCTAGTTTTTAAAGATTTTTCTTTGGATTTGATCAATTATGAATTTTTCTACAAGAATGAGAAATTAGATGTTTCAAATTTGGAATATGAGCTTTTAAAATGTTTTTTTGAAAATCCCAATACTTTATTGACACGACAATTTTTAAGTGAAAATGTATGGAAAGATGATACCACAAGTGACAAGACGATCAATATAGCATTAACAAGACTAAGAAACAAATTTCCAAAGCTTAAAGAGCATATTATAAGCGTTAGGGGCATTGGTTATAAGATATGTTGAAAACTAAAAATATTTTTATAACTTTTTTTGTTTTGTTGATTTTGTGTTTTGGTGTGATATTTTATACGCTTACAAATTCTTATTTGAATTTTTTACTCTTAAAACAATACGAACAAAAAATCAAAAGCCTTGATGATGTTTTAAAATTTTCTCTTTTAGAAGATTTAAATTCTAACAATATCAAAGAATTTGCACAAGATACAAGGGCGGATTTTATTATTTTGAAAGATGATTTTGAGATTTCTTCGGTTTTAAATGCGGATTTATTTTTAAATTTAGAAGAAAACAAAATTTATGATTTAAATTCAAAAAGAGTTCTTGTAAAAAAATTTACCTATAAAGACTATAAATATATGATCATTGTTTATCCAAGATTTTTAAATTTGCAAAATTTTTGGCTAAAAATCAGCATAAGTTTTGGGATTTATTTCATGCTTGTTTTTATTTTAGTATTTTTTATGGGAAGAAAACTAGCAAAAAGTTTTAAAAAAATTTTAGAATTTTTAAATTTTATCAACGATTCAAAACCCATTATTTTAGAAAAGAGTATTTTTAAAGAGCTAAATTTACTAAACAAAAAACTTTTAAAAACAAAGGAAAAAATCTTAAAAAATACTCAAAAAAACAAAAAACAAAGTGATAAGATTTCTCTTAAAAATACTCAATTAGCAAGTGTTATTTCTGCTATCTCTCATGAGCTTAAAAATCCTTTAAGTGTGATTGATCTTAGCTTAGAAATGCTTAAGGATGAGAATTTAAAAGATGAAAAACTCAAAAACGAATTACTAGAAAAAATTTCACGCCAAAGCCTAAAGTTGAATGCTTTAACACATAAGCTTAATTTTGTTTTTAATCTCAACCACGAAGCCTTGCAAATGCAAGAATTTGATCTTTTTACTTTGTGTGAAAAAATTGTTAAAAACCCAGGTTTTGAAAGAGTGATTTTACGCGGAAAAAGCACTAGAGTAAAAGCGGATGAGTTTTTAATCGAGCAAGTGATTATTAACTTACTTTCTAATGCTCTAAAATACAGCCAAAAAGAGGTTATTTTGATTGCGCAAGATCAAAAGATTAGTGTTTTGGATTTTGGCAAGGGTATAGAAAAGAATCAATTAAAATTTATTACGAAAAAATTTTATAAAATTGACACTAAGAGCAATAATTCTTTTGGACTTGGGCTTTTTTTGGTAAAAAAAATTTTAAGCATACATAAAAGCTATTTAGAAATTTCTAGCACTGTATCGCAGGGTTCTAAATTCAGTTTTAAACTTCATTAAGGAAAAAAATGGCACTTATTGATTTAATTGACGCTTCAAAAAAATTTGGGGAAAAAATTGTTTTAAATGAGGCAAATTTTAGCGCTAATGAAGGCGAAAAAATAGCCATCATAGGAAAAAATGGAGAAGGAAAATCAAGTCTTTTAAAAGCATTTTTAGGCACTCTAGCTCTAGATAGCGGCAGAGTGGTAAGGCAAAATGGAAAAAGTATAGCCATGCTTTCGCAAACCGTTGATTTTAACGCAAATTTAAGCGTTAAAGAAGCCATAAAAATCGAACTTGAAGAAATTTATAATACTTTAAAAGAATATGAAGCATCGCAAAGCAAACTCGAAAAAGAGCCTACAAACAAAGAGTATTTAAAACAGATGGATGATTTAATTGCTTTAATCGATAGCAAAGATGCTTGGAATATCGAAGCTAAAATCACGCGTGTTTTAAAAGAATTCAGCCTATTAGATTACTCTGATCGTTTGGTTTGCACTTTAAGCGGTGGTGAAATTCGCAGAGTAGGTCTTTGTATACTTTTACTTAAAAATCCTGATATTTTATTGCTTGATGAGCCTACAAACCACCTTGATGTTTATATGACAAGCTTTTTGGAGGATTTGTTAAAAAATTCAAAAATGTGTGTGATTTTTATCTCGCATGATAGATATTTCATCGATGCAATTGCGCATAAATGTGTAGAAGTTGATCAAGGTAAACTTAGTGTGTTTAAGGGTGGTTATACGAATTACCTAGAGAAAAAAACTCAAATTTTAGAAAGTTTAGCTAAAAGCCATGAAACACTTTTAAAGCATTTAAAAAGCGAGGAAGAATGGCTTAGAAGAGGTGTTAAAGCAAGACTTAAAAGAAATGAAGGGCGCAAGGAGCGTATTTTTAAAATGCGTGAAGAAGCTAAAAAAAATCCTGGTTCCATCAAGCGTTTAAAGCTTGAAATTTCAAGGGCAGCTTTAAATTTTACAGGAGAAAAAATTCCTAATCGCAAAAAAATGCTTTTTGAGCTTAAAAATGTAAGTAAAAATTTAGGAGAAAAAGCTCTTTTTGCAGATTTTTCAAGTCGTATTTTACAAGGTGAACGCATTGCTATAGTAGGCAAAAATGGTTGTGGAAAGTCTACTTTTTTAAAAATACTTTTAGGAGAATTAAAGCAAGATAGTGGAGAGATCAAGCGTGGAGAGATTAAAATAGGGTATTTTGATCAAGCTAGAAGTCTTGTAAATTCAGATAAAACCTTGCTTGAAATTTTCTGCCCTAATGGAGGCGACAGGGTTGAAGTACGCGGAAAAAATATGCATGTTTATGGGTATTTAAAAAATTTCTTATTTCCTAAAGAATTTTTAGATAAAAGCGTTTCCATTTTAAGTGGCGGAGAAAAAAATCGCGTTGCTTTGGCTTTACTTTTTACAGAAGAATATGATGTTTTAATCCTAGATGAGCCTACAAATGATCTTGATATAGCGACTATTAATATTTTAGAAGAGTACTTGCTTAGCTTTGAAGGAGCCATTTTGCTAGTATCTCATGATAGATATTTTGTAGATAAAATTGCTACCAAACTTTATGCTTTTGAGAACGGCGCTAAGATCAATATTTTGCATACGCTTTATACTGAATATCTTGAAAATGAAAAAGAAATGCAAGAATTTGATGATTATGTTTCAAGTCTTGATTTGCAAGAGCAAACTCGTATGCAAAAAGAAAAAAGTAGCAAAAAACTAAGCTATAAAGAAAATGAAATTTTAAAAAATCATCCCGAAAAAATCGAAATGCTTGAAAAACAAATTTCTAAACTCAATAGTGATCTTTCAAACCCAAGCGTATATCAAGAAATAGGCATAAACACTCTTTATGAAGAGCTAGAACAAGCACAAAAAGAATTAGAAAAATTAGAAAGCGAATATTTTGAAGTTTTGGAAAAAAGTGAAAATCTATAAATTTTTATCAATAAAATATGAAATTTATTGACAAAAATTATTAAAATTTATTATAATTTGACTTCAAATTGCGGGAATAGCTCAGGGGTAGAGCACAACCTTGCCAAGGTTGGGGTCGCGAGTTCGAATCTCGTTTCCCGCTCCATACTTCACAAATTTATTTTTCTTTTCATTTATCTAAAATATCTTTTAAAATAAATCCACTTTTTAAAATAACCATCTTAATATATTAAAGTTTAAAAAGCATGATTCTTTCATCTTTTTGAAAATCTACTTTTTCTTCTTCACTGATGAGTAAAAATTCGCTTTGAATCAGAGGCAGTATCATCCCTGAACCAAATTTATTATCATTAAAAGGATAAAAAATACCCTTTTCTAAATTCCCTAAGATAAGATTATTTCTTCCACTTTTTACTTTTAAATCACTCCCCATAAAAGCTTGAATTTGTAAAGGATTTTCTAAATTCCCGTAAAGTAAAGCGATGATTTTTCTAGCAAAGATAAAAGCAGAAAGATAAGCTGCCATAGGATTTCCTGGTAAAATCAATACTAAAGTTTTATCTTTTTGATAAAGCTTAGTTGGTCTTGCAGGGCGTGCTTTTAAACCCTTAAAAAGTGGAGTAAAGCCTAATTCATTTAAAGCCTTTTCCATAAAATCAGCTTCTCCTACACTCGCACCACCTGAAGTGATTAAAAGATCAAAATTAGCATTTTCTAAAGCTTTTTTAGTTGCATTAAAATCATCTTTAATAATACCAAGATAACTTGTAGCGCAATCTTTAAATAAAGCAAGCAAAGGCAAAGCATTAGCATTATAGATATTTTCCTCATCACAATCTTGCCAAGGTTCTTTTAACTCATCTCCACTTGAAAAAATTCCAATACGAATTTTTCTTACAACTTCTATTTTATAAAGCCCTTGAGAGGAGAGCAGAGCGATATGTCTAGCATTAAGCCTTGTGCCTTTTTTTAGCAAAAGCTCATCTTTTTTTAATTCTTCGCCCTTATAACGATAAGCGTTGTATTGTTTAGGTGGCTTTTTGATGACAAGCTTGCCTTCTTCTATACACTCATCTTCTATCATTAAAATAGTATCGGCATTTTTGGGCATTTTTGCACCTGTCATGATCTTAAAACACTCATTTTTATAGATCTCATAAGTGTTTTTATCTCCAGCTAAAATCGTACCTTTTATATCTAAAGCTTGATTTACATCCGCATAATTAAAAGCATAGCCATCAAGCGCAGCATTATCAAAGCTAGGTAAATTTTTTACAGCATAGAGATCTTTAGCCAAAACCCTATCTTTAGCTTCTTCAAGACTGATTAATTCAAACTCATTAAGAGCCTTAATTTGATCTTGTAAATGCGCTAAAGTTTGAAAAATGTTTTTCATTCTTCAAGCCTTGTGATTTTAGCGCCTAAGGCTTTAAATTTTTCTTCTAATTTTTCATAACCACGATCAAGATGATAAATTCTATGTATTCTACTTGTGCCCTTAGCCACAAGTGCTGCTAAAATCAAAGCCGAAGAAGCACGCAAATCCGTAGCCATAACATCTGCAGCATTTAATTCTTTACCACCCACTATAGTAGCAATATGCCCATTTAATTTAATATCCGCACCCATTCTTAAAAGCTCGCTTACATGCATAAAGCGATTTTCAAAAAGTCTTTCATCGATGATGCTTGTACCCTTTGCCATTAGGGCTAAAGCCATAAATTGTGCTTGCATATCGGTTGGAAAACCAGGATATTCACTAGTCATGATCTCCGTAGCTTTGATTTCTTTTGCAGGAAATAAGGTGATATTATCATTGTCTACCAAAGTTTCAAAACCCATTTGATGGAGTTTTGCTAAAACCGCTCCTAAATGCTCGGCATTTACTTTTTTAAGTGTGATTTTAGAATTTGTAATAGCTCCTGCACACAAATAAGTTCCCGCTTCAATCCTATCAGGAATCACACTAAATTCTTTAAAATCCAAAAGTTCTTTATCTGTGCCATAAATTTCAAGCTCATCTGTGCCTATGCCTTTTATATCAAGCCCAGCCTTGGCTAAAACTTCACAAAGCTGCACGACTTCAGGCTCTTTGGCAACATTTACAAGCTTAGTTTTTCCCTTAGCTAAAGCTGCTGCCATAATGATATTTTCGCTGCCTGTAACGGTAATTTTATCAAAAAGAATTTGAGCTCCTTTTAAATTCCCACTTGCTACGACATAACCTTGTTTTATTTCTATATTTGCACCCATTTTTTCTAAAGCACTTAGGTGTAAATCGATAGGTCTTTGTCCTATAGCACATCCTCCAGGCAATGAAACTTCACAATGATTAAAACGAGCAAGCAAGGGTCCTAAAGTAAGGATAGAAGCGCGCATTTTACGCACGATATCATATTTGGCCACGGTTTTATCAAGTGTTGATGTATCTAAATATGCTGTATTTTCTTTAAAGTCAGTTTTTGCGCCTAAATTTTCAAGCAAAGAAATGAGTGTTTTAATGTCTGCAACATTAGGAACATTATTTATTTTAACTTCATTTTTTGCAAGTATACTAGAAGCGATTAGGGGTAAAGCGGCATTTTTTGCACCACTTATTATAACTTCACCTTGAAGTTTTTGGGAGCCTTGTATTTCTAAATAAGTCATTATGATAAACCTTATTTTAAATTTCAAAGCTTAATTATACCTTTTTAAACTTTGTAAAAGTTTATTGCTTGGGCTTTTCGTTTTGAAATTTGTGATTTATTTGGAGCTTAAATTTTTCCGAGTTTGATGATTTTTATTGTATTATTTTAAATTTAAAAAGTAATGATAAATATTTTATTTTTCAAGGTGATATCATGGGTGTTTTTCTGGTTTTACTGGGTGGAATTTTTTGGGCTATAAGTGGAGTTTTGGCTGAGTATTTGTTTAAAAATAATTATGGGGTAGATTGGGTAAGTTTTTATAGATTGTTTTGTACAGGTATAGTGCTTATTTTATATAGCTTAAAGAAAATAAAAATATTTCAATTTAAAAAAGATGAGCTTTTATCCTTTTTGATTTTTGCTTTCTTTGGTTTATTGATGACTCAATATGGATATTTTAAAGCTATTTTTTATACCGATGCGGGTACTGCTACTATGATACAATACTGTGCTCCTTTGCTTATCATGATTTATGTATGTTTAAAAGATAAAAAAATGCCTAAAATTTTTGAAAGTATGGCTTTAATTTTTATAATTCTAGCTCTATTTTTGCTTGCAAGTGGTGGAGATATACGCAATTTAAACCTAAATTTATGGGGAATTTTTTGGGCTATTTTAGGAGCTTTTGGGGTTGCTTTTTATTCTTTAGGTGCAAGAAAAATCATTGCAAAATATGGAATTTTCTTTGTTATGGGTTGGTCTAGTTTAATCGCTTCTTTTATACTTTTTGGGATACTTGAATTTAAAGAAGGTTTAGCGCATTATGATTTTGCTCTTAATTTGTATTTAGCCCAAGCAGGTATAATATTTATAGGAACTATAGGGGCTTTTTGTCTATATCTTAAAGGGGTTGAATACATAGGAGCTTTAAGAGCAAGCATGATAGCATGTATCGAGCCTGTAGCAGCTGCTTTTATGAGCTTTTTATTTTTAGGAACAAGATACAGCTTTTTAGATCTTTTTGCCTTTGCTTTAATTATCTTAAGCGTGATTTTAAATGCTAAAAAAAGTTAAATTTTCATAAAATTTTTAAGTAATTTTTTGCCATTTTGGCTTAAAATTGCTTCGGGGTGAAATTGCACCCCATAAATCTCGTATTTTTTATGCTTGATTGCCATGATGATATTTTTATCATTTAAAGCCAAAATTTCACAGCTTTTTGGCATTTTGCTAATATGTAAAGAATGATACAAACAAATTTTACTTTTATTTTTAATACCTTTAAAAAGCAGGCTTTTTTTAGCATTTTTCTTAAGATGCAATCTTGAAATTTTACCTTGCATAGGGTAGGGCATCGGAGTGATTTTTCCACCAAAAATCTCGCCTATACACTGATGTCCTAAACAAATTCCTAGTATTTTTTTATCTTTTTTAAAGTATTGAATTGCTTTTAAACTTAATTTTGATTCAGTAGGAGAATTTGGACCTGGAGAGATGATAAGATGAGAAAAATCAAAGCGAGCTAAATCTTTAGCTTTTTTAAATTCATCATTTTTTATAATTTTACATTGATAGCCCAATTCTTTAAGATAAAAAACTATAGTATAGCTGAAAGAATCATAATTATCTATGAGTAAAATTTTTTTCATTTTACACTCACTTTTTGCAATCCTCTAACCGAATTGATACAATAAATCTCATCTGCATTTAACAAATCCTCTTTAAAAAGTTTTTTTTCTTTTATAAGTCCTAAATCAAGCAAAAATTGCCTATAAATTCCATTTAAAAGTCCACTTTGTAGGGTAGGGGTATAAAGGACTTTATCTTTTTTAATGATGATATTACTTCTTGAACCTTCGCATAATTCATTTTTTTCATTAAAAAAAGCTATATCAAAGCATTGATTTTCTTTCCATAAAAAAGCTTTTTGATCATAAATTTGTCTTAAAGAACTTTTATGATATAAAGAATCGCTTTGTGAATTTAAGGGTTTATCACTTAAAAGCAAGATATTATTATCACTTGTTTTGATATGATTTTCTAAGATAGTATAGTTGCCATCTTTTTGCAAGATAAGTTTAAAAATAGCCTGTTTGTGATGACTTTTAATGATGCTTGGATAAAAAAAGCTATGATTTTTATGAAAAAGTTTTTCATTTAAAGCTTGGATATTGAAATTTTTAAATTCTTTTAAATTGGATTTGTAGCTTAACACTTCTTGAAAATCTTTAATGAGTTTTTGTGTGTTAAAATTCAATTTTAAGGCAGAATTTAAAATTCTTTGCAAATGTTCTTTAAAAAATAAAATTTTACCCTTTTTATAATACATAGTTTCAAAAAGATAAAAATTTTTAGGCATTAAAAATTGAGTTTTTAACTCCAATTCTTTAATTTCTTCCTCAAGCTTAGAATCCCACACCAAACCACTTCCCACGCTGTATTGATAATCTTGTTTTTTCTCAAGAGTGCGTATAGCAACACTAAATTTGCTTTTATTTTTATGGATACAACCTATAGCACCGCAATAAATTCCGCGTTTTCTTGCTTCAAGTTCTTCTATAAGTTTTATGGTTTCAAGTTTAGGAGCTCCTGTGATCGAACCGCAGGGAAATAAAGCTTTGAAAATTTGAAAATAATCAATATCTTTTTTAAGCTTGCCTTTTATAATGGAAGTCATTTGATGTAAAGTAGGGTAACTTTGAATTTTAAAAAGCTTTGTTTTCATGCTGTTTTTAACGATAAGTTTTGAAAGATCGTTTCTTAAAAGATCGACTATCATTACATTTTCGCTTAAATTTTTAACATCTTTTTGCAAAAAAAGTTTGTTTTTCTTATCTTGATTTAAATCCTTAGATCTTGCACTTGTGCCTTTCATAGGCTGGGTGATTATTTTTCTTTTATGGATTTTAAAAAATAATTCAGGAGAAAAGGAAAGAATTTCGCGTCCTTCATCTTTAATATACGCTTTAAATTCAGTATCTTGTCTTTTGGATAAAAGATTAAACAAAGAAAATCCATCAAGCAAGCTATCAAAATGAAAACTTTGGGTGAGATTGACCTGATAGCTTCGTCCTTTTGCTATAGCGGATTTTACTTGCAAAAAGTTTTTTTCATAGTTTTTAAAATCTAAATGATTTTTAAAAATAGGCATAAAATTTTCTTCATCAACCTTCATCGCAGTGAATTTTTTTCTTTTTTTATAAGCATAAAAGCTCAAATAAGCCTCTTTGCTAGTGAAGTTTTTATCTTGTAAGTATTTATAAAATTCATAATCCACAAGAGTTAAAAAATAATATTTATCTTTATGTTTTTGCACAAATTTAAAGTATTTTTTACTTTGTTTTTTATTATAGGCTTTAAGAACAAATTTTAAGTCATAATAAAAATATTTACCAAAAATGGCAAATTTTGTTTCAGCGCTCACTTAATTCCTTTGCTACTTGTGCAGCAAGCTTTAATTTATCATTGTCAAAATGTGTATAAATTCTTGAAGTATTTAAACTTGCATGACCTAAAGCTTCTTGCACCAAAACCAAATCTTTTTGTTTTTTATAGAGTAGGGTAGCAAAAGTATGGCGAAGCATATGAGCGCCGTTTTTTTGCTTGCGAATTCCTGCGCGAAATAAAATTTGCTCTACAATACGACTTACATAAGCTTGTGTTAAAGCTTTTCCATTGCGATTGACAAAAAGTAAGCCATCTTCACTTAAATAATTAACTCTTACATCCTTTAACAAATGCTCGATTAATTCTTTTTTTATCATCACAACGCGGTATTTATTTCCTTTGGCGCGAATTCTTATAATGTAAAGTTCGTTTTCTTCGCTAATATCCTTGAGTTTGATATTGATAGCCTCACTTACACGAATTCCTGTAAAAATGATGATTTTTATAATAAGCTTGTTGCGTATGGTATTGTTTTTAAAATCTGAATTTTCTATGGCTTCAAGGAATTTTTTTAACTCATCTTCGTTCATGAATTCAGGCAGTTTTGCTCCCTTGCTTCCTGTAATACCTCCCCAATTTTTAAGTACAATATTAAAAATATGCGCCTTTTCATCCTCTTCGTTTTGTTTATCTAAAAAATCAAAAAAAATAATCACTGCAATACGGTAGTTTTTTTTACTCGCATCCGATAAAGCTCCAGTAATACTTGCTAAAACCTCCACTATAAGCTCTTCATCGATTTGCTTTAAGGAGTGTAATTTATAAAAATTAAGATATTCAAAAACTTTTTTTAAGGGATTAAAATAAGTATTAACCCCATTTAAACCCGCATTTCTTGCTTTTTTAGCCAAGGCATCAAGCTCTTCTATATTTTTAACGCCCCTTGTAAGTGCAAAATTAACCTCTGCTAGGGCTTTTGGATTTTTAAGTTCTTTATTGGAAAGAGAGTTGAGTTTAAATTTAACATATTTTGCAAGCCAAAATAAAAAAGACTTTTCAAAATTTTCTTCACAATCTAAAGGATATTTCATAAAAACTTTTCCTAAAATCTTATAATTTTTGTTTTTAATCAATTTTAACTAAAAAAGGTATTTTAGTATCAACTTAGTAAAAAAAAGCTTTTCTAGCTCATTTTAACTTTAAAAAATAAATTTAAATTCCTTATATAAAATATATTAAATAATTCTTAATAATATTTGTATAATTGTATGATAAAAGGTAAAAATACATAAAATTAATTATTTTGTATTGAAAACTATAATTTTCAAACTTTTATATTTATACTCTAATCCTATAAAGTATTATGCCAATATATAAGCTATATTATAGGCATTATAAGCATATTTACTTTTTGTATTTTAATAACTTATCCATAAAATTTAATGTATAAAAATGATTATTTTATTTTGTAATTTGAAAACTATAATTTATCTTTTTTTCAAATAGTCAAGATAATATACATTGACATATCATTATATATTTTTATCAAAATAATATAATAAATGATAATTTATAAAATAAAAATAAATACCCTATTCTTTTGAATTTACACATCAAAACATTTTCCAAATTTTAAAATTTTTAAGAATGTATTTATTATTAAGCTTTTATAATGATTGCTTGTCTGTAAGTATTATTTAAGGAGTAAAAAATAAGGTGAAAAATTTATATTGGTTTGTTTATTTTTCTAAATGGCAAGATATGCGTAATCCTTGGTTTATTATGAGTATTATAATGATAAGCCTTGTTTTAATAGCGCATTTTTTATTTCAAGAGTATCTTTATATGAGACCTTGTGAACAATGTGTTTATATAAGGTTAGATATGTTAATTATAGCTTTAGGAGGCATCATTGCGCTGATAAATCCTAAAAATACCATTATTAAAATCCTTGCCTATACTTTAGCTTTTTATGGAATTTGGCTTGGATTAGAACATTCGTTGAATTTAAATCGCATTCATGAAGCTATTAGCACGGAAAACCCTTTCAGTGGTGTTAATGGATGTCGCGATATTCCACTCTACCCTTTTAATCTGCCTTTACACGAACGGTTTCCTTCTTGGTTTAAACCCGTAGGACAATGCGGAATGGATTTTCCCATGGTTCCAAAGTCTGCTTATTTAAATGCTTTCCAAGAATTTTTTGTAGGAAAAAATGGAATTTATAATAATGGCTGGTATTTAATCCCTAGTTTGAAATTTATGAATATGGCTACTTGCTGTTTTATAGCATTTTTATGCTCTTTTATTTTACTTTTTATAATGTTTGTAAGCTATGTTTTTAGTCAAAGAAAAATTGTTTTTACTATCATTACTATAAGCTTAGTTGTAGCGCTTAAGATATTGGGTTAAAAAATACTTATTTTAAAGATTAAATTTTTTACTTGTTTATCCTTTTTAAATAGAATTACTTTTTATATCAAATTAAGGATAAACAATCATGTTTAAAAAAATGACAAAAATTTTGACAAGCTTGAGTCTTGTTTGCACTTTTGCGATGGCAGATGATTTTATCACCCTATCAGAAACTTTGCCTGATTCTAAAAATTCTGTTGTGGAGGCTTTTTCCTATAAGTGTATACATTGTTACAATCACCATAAATTTGGCACCTTAGAAAAACTTAGAGAGGCTTTTCCAAATTTGCATTTTAAACTCTATCCTGTGAGCCTTATGAATGGAGAATACGCAAATGAACTTAACGAGCTTTTTGCCTTTGCCCAATTTAAAGATGAGCAAAATGGCAAAGATGCTAGTTATAGTGATAGTTTATCACATAAACTTGCCGATGTTTATTTTGTAGTTTATTTTATAAACAAGCAGGACAATTTTTCAAGCTCGGATGAATTTTATGATATAGGCTTAAAGGCTATGAATGTCGATAAAAATGAAGTATTGAATTTTTTAAGCACCCCTAAAGCCAAAGAAATTTTAAACGAATTTAAAAGAGCAAATGATATAGCTAGGACTTATGGCACTCCTGCTTTTGTTGTAAATGGTAAATATCAAATCAATCCTAGCGCCATCAGTTCAATGCAAGCTTTAGAAGATATCGTCAAAAAACTTAGTAATATGCCATAAAATAAAACAATGCATTTTCTAACACTAGATAATGCATTGAAATTTAATATTAATTTTTCTTTTAATGCAAAAATAAAGTTCTTTAGTTATAATTAGTTCGCAATATTTTTAAAGGTTGTTTTTAATGAAAAATTTAAGCGTTCAAGAAAAAAAAGATCTTGATAATTGTGTTTTCAAAACTCTTGGTAAAAAAGAACCCTCTGCTTTAGTGCTTTTATTTAAAAAAATACTTTTAAAATTAAAGACTTTCTTTTATTCTAAATAATACCATTTAAAATCATTTTTTGTAAAAGAAATATTCTTAAAAGATGGAGCCTGTATAAATAATTTGCATTCTTTATCTAAATTTTCCATTCCATAGACTTTCATAGCCATTCTAGAATTGTGTCTTGCTAGCTCTATGGCTACGCAAGCTTGATTGTTGATTTTATAAAGAAGTGTGCCTCCTTCTTTTTCATCTATATTTAAAATGCTTAAATTTTTATTTTTACTCATATCTTGTATATTTTTACTAAAAGCGAAACGCAATTTATAATATATCATAATATCTTGCATAGCCTTTTTAAGATCTTGCAAATTTTCATTGATAGAATATCCATTGTTTTTATACAATCTTAAAAAATCTTCATTAAGAAATTTTTGAAAGTCAGCATCCTTGCTTAATTTTTGACACTCATTATAGCTTTTAAGAATTCTTACCCGCCCTGCTTCTATCAAAAGCTCAAGGCAATTTTTATCATCTTGTAAAAATTGCACCAATTTAACTTCTTGAATTTTAAAATCTTTATTAGGCTTTTTTTCATATGCAAAATCATTGAGCTTTTCATAAACATTAGCAAGTGATAAAGAACAAAGACTAATAAGTATCGGAAATACTTTTTTCATTGAAAAAGCTCTGAATGTTGATTTTTTAAAAATTCTACCACTTCTAAAACTTCATCAACCCCTTCTTTGTTTGAATTTTCCAAGACACTGTCTATATTATCTATATAAGCTTCTATAGCACTTTCTAGCTTCTCTCTTTTAACACCTGCATATAAAAGCATAGCTTCTAAAACTATGCTTAATTCATATCTTAGATCTTCTAATTCATTTTTTAAATTTTTATTGTGTGTTTGTGGCATCTGAATTTCCTTTTTTAAGTTCTTTACTTTTTATCAAATCAACGATTTGAGCTTTGATATAGTTATAATTTGCTCCATCTTTATAAGCTGCAAAAAGCCCACCACTAGCATTTTTATGCCCTCCTCCACCTACTAGCTTTTTAGCCATCAAGCTTACATCAATCTTACCATTTGCACGAAAACTTAAGGTTTTTCTAGAGCTTACATCGATGAAAAAATCATAGTCGGGATTTTTAACTAAAAATTCATTACCTATGATAGAGGTATTGCCTATATTTGAGGTAAGAATTCCCTTATGACCCTCATATTCTATACTGAATTCTTCTTTTAACTCGCTAAGCTTTTCTACTACAAAATAAGAGATGAGATTAGAAAGAGTGTCATCATGATTTTTAGCAAAAAAATCTTTTTTAATAAAATGGATAGCATTATCTAGTAAAATATGTGAATTGGGTTGGTTTATAAATTTTCTTGCTCTTTCAAGCAAGAAAAACATATAAAAAACTTGAGCTTCTTTAAACATCACACGATTGATTTCTTTTGCATTGGCAATCAAACCCAAAAAAACTTTTCCAAGCTCAAAATTCGCATCCTCACTTAGCCAAATATCAACAGCATTTACAACCTGAGCAAAATTTAAAAGTTCTAAATCAGGCTTACAAATTTTAGAGAAAAAATCATAAGTGATTTTAGTCGCACATCTTTGATTATCCAGTAGATACCACGCGTATTTTTGAGCACACTCTTCACCGCTTTGATGATGATCTAATAAAAAGATTTTGATATTTTTTTCTTTACAAATTTTATCAAATTCTTCACACTGGTTTAAATTTAAATTCAAGTCAGTGATTAAAATAATAGCCTGCCCAAAACTATTATCTTTTTCTATATCTGCTAAAATTGCATTAAAATTTTCATTGATCTCTTTACCATAATTAGAATTATAAAAATTTACATTTTTAAAATAAAAATTGACTATATATTGACAGGCATAGCCATCAAGATCAGTATGTGAAAGATGATAAATTTTCATTGATTTCCTTAAAGTTCTATCCTAATAATACCTTCGGTATTAAAATTTGTATTTTCTGCTATTTCTGCAAAACTGAGTACAACTATATTGATATTAAAATTATAGCAAATATCAGCAATGAATTTTCTAAGTTGTGGCTCAACACAAAGTATAAAAGGCTTGATACGCCCATTTGCTACTGCGGCAACTTCAGTTCTTAAAGTGTCTACCAAAGTTCCTGTTTGCGCTACACTTAAAGGTAGATGGTAGCTACCATCTCTAAATTGCACATTTTCCATTAAAACTGCAGAACTAGCAGAGTCTAAAATGAAAATATCTAAATTTCCTTTATCGTCAAGATACATATTAGTAATCATTCTAGCCAAAGACGCCCTTACATGCTCTATAATCATATCAAAGCTTTTGCTTACTTCAGCAATATCGCTTATGGATTCTAAAATAGTCAGCATGTCTTTAATAGGTATATTGTGCTTGAGTAAATCTTTAAGAATTTTTTGAATAAGACTCACAGGAGCTACACCTAAAGCACCCTCTACTATGATTGGATAATCATTTTTAACCTTATCAAGAAGATTTTGCACCTCTTGGCGTGTAAGAAGTTCGCTTGCATGTGCTTTGATAAGCTCGCTCATATGCGTTGAGATCACACTTGCTGGATCTATAACGATATAGCCATTTAAAGTTGCTTCATCTTTTAAATTTGCATCTATCCAAAGTGCATCAGAGTTAAAAGCAGGTTCTTTTGTAGCAATCCCTTCAATCTCTTCTGTGATAAAGCCACTATCCATAGCCAAATATTTATCAGGATAAATTTCAGCACTTGCTATAGATACGCCCTTTAGTTTAAAGCTGTATTCATTAGGCTTAAGTCGTAAATTATCTCGAATTCTAATTTTTGGCATTAAAAAGCCCAAGCTTTCGGCAATACTTCTTCTCATGGAGCGAATTCTTTCGGTTAATTCGCTTTCGGCAAGTTTTATCAAACCATAACCTAGCTCAAGCTCTAAAATTTCAACCTTGAGTATATCGTTTATTTTATGCTCTTCTTCTTTTAAAATTTCTTCTTCGCTTTTTTTAGCAGGAGCAGTAACTCCGCCAGCCCCACCCGCTCCACTTGCAGCATTGGCCGCACTTGCTTTTGCTTTTTTAGGTGCATTAACTTCGATTTTACCCTCTTTTACCTGTTTGGTTAGATAACCAAGTCCTAAAAATACCAAAGCCATAAAACCTAGTGATAAATGTGGCAAACCTGGAACAAGAGCAAAGATAAAAAGGACAAAACCTACGATTAAAAGCGTTCGGTATTCGCTTAAAAGCTGTGTCAATGTCCCTTCGGCAAAATTTTCCTCATCCTTACTTGCGCGGGTAATGATAATAGCTGTTGCTGTAGAAGTGATAAGTCCTGGAATTTGTGATACAAGACCATCGCCTATGGTAAGTATAGTATAGGTGGAAGCTGCATCAGATAAGGCCATATCGTGCTGAAAAGCACCTATTAAAAAGCCGCCTATAATATTTATAATGGTTATAATAATACCTGCAACCGCATCCCCTTTGATAAATTTAGAAGAACCATCCATTGCACCATAGAAATTGGCTTCAGCGATAATTTCTTGACGCCTCGCTCTTGCAGTTTGCTCATCAATAAGTCCTGCATTTAAATCCGCATCGATAGCCATTTGTTTTCCTGGCATCGCATCAAGGGTAAATCTTGCTTGTACTTCAGAGACCCTTGTACTACCTTTGGTTACAACCATAAAGTTGATCAAAACCAAAATACAAAATACAATCACCCCAATGACCATATTTCCACCCACAACAAATTCTCCAAAGGCTGCGATGATCTCACTCACTGCTGCTGGACCATTCTGCCCTTCGCTTAGAATCATTCTTGTAGTGGCTATATTTAAAGAAAGTCTAAAAAGCGTAATGATGAGGATAAGAGTTGGAAAAGTGGTTAAATCCGTTGGTTTAGGGATATAAATAGAAATTAAAATAATAAGCACTGACAAAGCAATACTTAAAGCTAAAAAAAAGTCCAAAATAGGACTTGGCAAAGGAACGATAATAATAGCTAAAATACATACTATAAATCCAACTATAGTAAGGCTTTTAGCCCTTAATACAGGACCAATTAAAGGCCCCAAAAAAGGAAAAACAAGATCGACTAATTTATTTTTTGCCATTATGATTCATAATATCCGCTAGGGTAAGGGAGTCTAAAAATTCATCTACTTTGTTTTGTAAATTTACAAGCATTGGCATAAGAGTACAATTTTCTTCTTTGTTATTAGGGCATACTCCACCACTGCATTCAAAAACACTTACTTCTTTCTTTTCTGCACTATTGACAATTTCTTTTATGCTGTATTGATTTGGCTCTTTAATAAGAGCAAAACCACCTTTAGCGCCTTTGAAGGATTTTAATAAATTGTCTTTAGCTAGAGTTTGTAAAATTTTCGCTAAAAAACTTTTAGGAATATTAAGTTCTAATGCTAAAGAATCAACATCTTGAGGATTTTCTTTATGAGCGATATAAATCAAAGAAAGTAAAGCATACTCGCTAGCTTTGGTAAATAGCACGGATTTCTCCTTTTATTTAATAAAAAAATAGTTTTAATTATAATAAAAAAACCTTAGAAAATGGCTTAAAAAATGATGATTGAAATAAAAATATAAAATTCAGCTTATTTTTTGTTTTATTTGATATAATCTTAGCTTTTAAAATCACCAATCAGGAGGTCTATCATGGCTTTGGATTCGGCTAAAAAAGCAGAAATTGTTGCGAAATTCGCTAGAAAAGCGGGCGATACTGGCTCGACAGAAGTTCAAGTAGCACTTTTAAGTGCAAGAATTGCAGAACTTACAGAACATTTAAAAATCTACAAAAAAGATTTTTCTTCAAGATTAGGACTTTTAAAACTTGTAGGTCAAAGAAAAAGACTTTTAGCTTATCTAAAAAGAAAAGATTACAATTCTTATAGTAAATTAATTACAGAATTAAATCTCAGAGATAAATAAAATTTCACAAGCCCTTTTTTTCAGGGCTTGATCTTCAAATCATTCTTTAATCTTTTAAATTACCAAAGATTTATAAAATTTCTCTTTGTCCTTTAGAGTTTGGTTCGCTGAGCACTCCGCTTTCTGTAAGCTGATCAATAATATTGGCTGCGCGGTTGTATCCGATATTAAGCTTTCTTTGCAGATAAGAAATACTTGTTTTTCCATCGCTTAGTATAACGCGTTTGGCATCTTCATAAAGTTCATCATATTCGCCATTATTCATACTTTCACTACTTGTTACGCCCATACTTTGTTGATCTTTTAAAAAGCTTTCATCGTATTCTACGCTTTGTTGATCTTTTAAAAAGTCTACGATTTTTTCTATCTCAAATTCGCTTGCAAATGGAGCATGTAAACGAACGATAGAGCTTGTTCCAGGAGGAGTAAACAAACAATCCCCCCTACCTAACAAACTTTCAGCCCCCATAGCATCTAAGATAACTTTAGAGTCAATTTTTTGCCCTACTTTATAAGAAATTCTACTTGGTAAATTGGCCTTGATAAGCCCTGTTACAACATCTACCGATGGGCGTTGTGTCGCAACGATCAAATGAATTCCACTTGCTCTTGCCATTTGCGCTAAACGACCTATATAAAATTCCACATCCTTACCTGCAGTCATCATCAAATCAGCCAGTTCATCGATAATCACAACAATAAAAGGAAGTTCTTCTTCCCCTAGCTCTTTCATCTTTTCATTATAATTTTCTATGTTTTTAGTTTTTGCTTCAGCCATTAAACGATAGCGTCTTTCCATTTCTGCAACCATATTTGAAAGAGCATTAACTGCTTTTTTTGGATCGGTGATTACTGGTGTTAAAAGATGAGGGATGTCATTATAAATACTAAATTCAAGCATTTTTGGATCTATCATCATTAAGCGTAGAGTTTTTGGAGAGTTGCGATATAAAAGGCTTAAAAGCATAGAATTTATACCCACGCTCTTTCCACTTCCTGTGGTTCCTGCAATGAGTAAATGTGGAAGTTTCTTAAGATCAGTTACAAAAGCATTTCCTACTATATCTTTACCCAAAGCTATGGTTAAAGGACTTTTTGCGTTTTTAAAGACTTCGCTTTCTAAAATTTCTCTTAAATAAATAGTTTGAATTTCATCATTTGGCACTTCTATACCCACTACATCTTTTCCAGGAATAGGCGCTTGGATACGGATTGACTTTGCCATTAAAGCCATGGTTAAATCATCTTGCAAATTTAAAATACGACTGACTTTCACATCTGCACTCGGACGAAATTCAAAAGTAGTTACAACAGGTCCTATGTAAGTGCTGATAACATCGCCCCCTATTTTAAAACGACGCAATTTTTCAAGTAGATTATAGATTTTTTTATCAATTTCACTTTCATTAATCTCTTGCTTGTTGTGACTAGGGTTTGTTAGAAACTCAAGCGGTGGAAGCTCAAAATCTTTAGGTTTTTCCATTTCGCCCTGCTCTATTTCCCTAAGTAAAGCTTTGTTAAGCTCGATTTCTTTAGCTAAAATTGCTTTTTGCCTAGTGATTTCTTGGCTTGGTTCTTGTGAAATTTGCTCCTTGCTAAAGCTATTGTCTTGCTCTGTGATTTCATCTTTCTCTTGAATTGGGATTTGTTTATTTATTTGATTATTTAAAGGCTCTAGCTCTTCAATTTTTACAATAGGAGTAGGCTCTATATAAGGATGTTCCAATTCTTCAACTATGGGTATAAAATCATGGATGCTTTTATTTATGCTTTCCATTTTTTTGATTTCAATTTCACTTTCATCAAAGTCTATAATTTCAACCTCATTTGTCTTTTCTAAGATAGAAGGAATTGGTGCATTTTGTGTTTTTATTTCTTCTTTTGCGCTTGATACTTCTTGCAAAGGTGTACCAAAATTGTATTTACTTCCTTGTATGATATGATTTAAATTGGGCTCTAAACTATCCTTTTTTTCTAATTCTTTAATTTCTTCTTGAACTTTATTTTCTAAAATTTCATTTTGATAAGCTTTGTATTCTTGTTCTAATTTTGCCTCTTTCATTAAATTTTCTCTAAGCTCTAATTCTTTAGTAAAAATTTTTGGTTTTATTTCTTGCTTAGGTATAGAAATTTCAATATTTTTTCTTTTATAGCTTGGCTCATCTAAATTTTTATTGCTTGTGTCAATTTGTTTAATATCCTCAAGCTTTTTAGGTTTTAAAAATCGTTCTGGGATCATATCTACCTCTTCTTCTGAAATAAAATTAAAATCTTCATCAAGTTTTATACTCATTCTACTCGCTTTTTGGGCAAAATTTCTTACTTGTTGCGAGTTTTCATAAATGAAACTTTTAGCTTCTTTTATGCTTTCTTTATCTATCTCTACTTTTTCGTCTAAAATTTGGTTTTTGAGTTTTTCAAAGTTCTCTTTTGCGGTGATTATGGAATTTTTGCTTGCGTTTATATTGCTATATTTAACAAGCTCTTCTGTTGGATTTAAGTTTAAATTTTCGTTCTCATGTTGAATTTTTTCTTGAACGAAAGCTGTATTCTTTTCTAAAGTAACAATAGGTGCTTTAGGCTCTATCTTGCTTAAATCATCTTTTTCATTTTCTCCACCAAAAACTCTCATTAATAATACTTTTAAAGCATTTTCTATTTTGAGTAAAATATTAAAATTGATTTCAATTTTAAAAAGCTCTTTTGTAGTTTTTGGAAACAATAAAATAAAAGAAAAAAACAAAAGTAAAAGAGCGAAAATTCCGCTCCCAGTATGCCCCAAAATAGTAGAAAAAATCGCATAAGCAAGCTCTAATATATAGCCTGAATTAGGATAAAAAACTGCAAATAAAAGCAAACTCGAGAAAAAGGCAAATCCTATACCAAAAAGCTCTCTTCTTGTAAAATTAGCTAATTTGTAATTTCTTTTATAATAAACATAATTTAAAATAAATAAGAAAAAAGGATAATAATACGCAAATTCTCCAAACAAAAACAAATTTGCCTTATAAAGCCAAACTCCCATATCTGGAGCTAGCATACAAAGACACAGATAAAAGATACCAAAAGTAGAACTTGTAAAGATGGCTTCTTTTTTGATGATTTTTCCTTGAAAATAATTTTTTAAGAAGCCATTATAGCATAGTTTTTTTACATATAATTTAATAAGCTAAGTTGAGAAATTGTTGTACTAGCTTTAAGAGAAGCTTGATATGCAAGCTGTGTTTGCATTAAATTCATCATTGCCTCACCATAATCTACATCAATCACATTTGATTTTATACTTTGGACATTAACGCTTAAAAAGGATGTGCGTGTATTAACACCTTCGATAGTATTATGATATGCTCCCATAGTTGTATTAAGCTTGCTAACATGATCTGCTAAATGATCAAGTCTTTCTAAAGCTCCTTGCATACCTGTATTTCTAGGGTTTTCACTTTCGGAGTCTGCTCTCATATTGCCTTTTAAAACAGCATCAATCATTGAATCTAAATCTTTAATAATATCCACATTTGGCTCATCTATAGTTAAAGAATTATTCGCGCTAAAACTAAAATTTGGACCATTTTGCACAGTAGAAGTTGTGGTAAAAGGAGGTGCTGGAAATTGGCCACTTTGAGAATCACTAAGAGAAATTTCTATATTGGTTCCTGATGAAAGTTTATCAGTAACACTAATACGACCTTTATAATCCATACTTACATCAACAGTAGCTTGTGAATCTTTCATGAGTTGTTGTATTTGGGTATAATCTGCATTATTAATTTGACCATTATTGGCTTGTATGGTTGTTGTAGGAATTTTATCTGCAGCAAACATACCTATAATATCATTAATTTGACCATAAGTAATATCATTTGATCCTGTAACAACCCCACTATTTCCAGTTGCAGGATTAGTATGCATAATAGGAAAGCTTATGGTTTGACCTGGATTATTAGGATCAGGATAGCTTACAGTTGAAGTTTGTAAATTTATAGTAACATCGTAAGAATTTCTACCTTTGGAATTGACTTTTAAATTTAAAGTAGTACCATTTAGGCTATCTCCTGCCATTACCTCGCTAAGTTTGGTTGAATCAGTGGCATAAGCATTGCTTCCTTTGATAACTTGAGAAACATTACCATAAACAGTATTGCCATTTTTTTCAAAATACACATTATCGTAATCAGCTCCATTAGCAGCATTTCCATCTGTATCTGTCATTTTACTTTTGATAAAATCAGTTTGTTTTAAATCGATTGTGAATTGTTGATTGTTGATTGTTACAGTTACAGGGTTGTTTAATTTTGTTATATCTCCATTACTAGGAGCAGCCGTAGCAGCTTGCATAACCCTATTTGTAACTTCATTCATTGAAATACCTTCTTGTTTGGCAGCATCAATAATACCTGTAAGCTCAGTCTTATCATCAGCTTGTGGTGTGAAAGCTACAGCATGAAAATCGAGTTTATTATTACCTTGCTTTAGATCTGTAATTTGAATTTGACCACTATCATTCATACTTACTTCTACTACTTTATTATTTGGAGTATTACCATAAAGAGCTCCAATATTTTCCATTACATCTTCTAAAGTATCTTCGGGTTTTACAAGTACAGCACTTTTAAAACTTGTTCCATCGGGTCTTGTACCTTGAACATAAAGAGTTGTTGGAGGAAAATCTAGTTTGCTATCATCATACTCAAAGTCTTTGTCAGCATCTAAGCTATTATCTTTTACATAACCTTGTCCGATAAGTTGTTGCCATTTAGAATCTCCTGTGAGATATTTAGTTTTATCAGGGTCTTTATTTAAATCCCAACGATTATCTGTAAAACTAACATTAGTGCTTATTTGTTTTTTATAGTCTCCATCTGCTTTAAAAAATAAATCCCAACCTGGTATATTGTATGGGCTTTCAGTTCCAGCTCCAGTTACTACATTAATATTATTTTTATCTCCATAATAATTTCCGTTAGAATCAAAAGGTTTGTTTGCAACTTGAGAACCTGCAAAAAGATACTGACCATTAACACTGGTATTTGCAAGCTGAACTATGCTTTCTTTAATGCGTTCTAGTTCTTTGGCTATAGCCTCTCTTGAAGTTTGAGAATTACTATCGCTTGCTGCTTGAGTAACCTTTACTTTAAAATCCTCAAGAAGCTTAACCATATCTTGTAAAGCTTTCATGCTATTTTGCGTCATTTCTTTAGCTGAGTTTGTAGCTTGTTTAACTTGCTCTAAAGTTTTGAGTTCATATTCAAGGCGAGTATTATCTATATAAACACTTGCATCTTCATAAGAATTTTGGATTTTAATCCCTGATGAAAGTTGCTGCGAAATCTGATACAAAGAGCTTTGAGCGCCCATAGAAGTGCTTATAGAATTTGTAAAGTTGAGTTTATTTGTAATTCTCATATTCATCCTTGGAGTTTTGATTTAAATAAATCTTTTCAAACATTGCTTTGTAAATACAAGCAATAATTGTTCCAATTTTATTTTTACAATATCGGCATCAATAAAAATTTAATAATATTTTATCCTTAAAAAATTTTGATATTTTTCATACAAAACTCCATTTAAGCAAATAAAAAATAAATTTTAAAATATTTTATATATTTTTAAAGTCTTTTTTAGTCTAAAATAGATATAATTACACCTTACAAAGCCTGAGTGGTGAAACTGGTAGACGCGCCAGACTCAAAATCTGGTAAGGGCAACCTTGTGTCGGTTCGAGTCCGACCTCAGGCACCATTCCACTTGAATTTAACTAACTTCAAAGATTTTATTATAAAAATATTTATCATTTGTATTTTTATTGTTTCCATTTGTTTTGAAAAATTCATTTAATATTAGTTTTTCCCAGTTAAAGCATTTATTATAATATATGAAGAATATTTTTATGCAAGCAAATATGCTTTAAATTATGTTAAACATTTAATTATAAATTATTTAAAAATAATAAGCGCACTCTCTTAAAATAAGATAAAAATAGCCCTATGTTCTTAAATAAGATTAAAAATGTATAATTAAACTTAAATTAAACTAAAATTTGATATAGTTCGCGCAATAGAGAAAGTTTAAATAAAAAATTAAAAAGTCATATTTATTTAAACTGAAATATTTGTATTATTTTTCATAAAAAAATTATGATACAAATAAAAATCTATTACCAATAACTAAAAAAAAAGGGGGGGGGGTTATGGAAGCAAAAGGAATAGCGATATTTCCTGCAAATGTTGCATTTAATAAAAAAACAAATGCTTTTTTTTACTGAATTGGAAGATCAGTTTTTAAAAGGAGAAGTCGGCAAAAGTAGCATAAAATTAGACTTCGAATACTATATTTTATATTCTCAATTTTTACAAATAGATAGAGAATCCTTAATTTCTGGAAGAAACTATGAACTTGTGTTTTGCTTTTTACTTTATTATAGAGCTTTATTAAATAAAAACAATACTCAAAAAATCGTAGCAAAAATAATCAATGCTATACGCTGTCAAGAAAGATTACCAGAGAAAATACATTATAAAGAAAAAATAATTTGCATGGATAATCACCATAGAGATCTTTCTCAAATATTAAGCTCGTGTGTTGTGGAATTTTATAATTCAATTGATCTATACAATACCTTCAGAAAAAATATAGGATTTGAAAATAGAAAAAAATAGCGATAGAAATGCTAAATCGCGCATCAGAGCACTATGGTTTTTTTGGATTAAATAGAGGAGGAATAACATATAAAGAAGTAAAAATCTCTTGCGCCCCCATACCAGTTTTAAATGAATTTCATCATGCCATGTCGCATTTATGCGAAGTATTTTTAAAAGATGATGCACGATATACCAATCTAGAAAGAGCAATCCCTCACTTTAAACGCGGAATGATGGATATATATAAAACAATCATCAGAGATTTTCTTATATTAAACCAAGATGCTTTAGGAGTCAAACAAGAAGCTCTAAAAATAAGAGAATTAGAATATCAAACCATAGGAAAACCCAAAAAAGTAACAAAAAATCCTACCTCAAACCTAATCAGCAAAAAAGAAGAAAAAGTTATCCCAGGATATAAAGAATTATGTGAAAGAATTGTCAGACAAAGTAAAAATACAAACTAAAAGCGATATGAATTAAGCTTTAGTATGCAGTTTTGGCTTATTGACTTGCTATTTTGTATACTTAAAGCTATCTTTGATATTTAATTTCAAATTTTAACAATTAAAAAATTAAAAATTTTATAAGATTTAATTATTATCAATGCAAAGGTAAAACAAAATAAAAATTTTTAGGCCAAATCTCAAATTTTAATTCTCCTTTATGAGTATTAATGATTTCTTTAGAAAGTGATAAGCCTAATCCATTGCCTTTAAGTTTAGTTGTCTTAAAAGCTTCAAAAACTGCATTTTCATCTTTAATTTCACAACCATTATCATAAACTCTAATGTATAAATTTTGCTCATCACAGCTTGCTTGAATTTTGATTTTAGGATTTTCACACTCGCTTTCTTCAATCGCATCTATGGCATTATAAATTAAATTTTGCAAAACCAAAGACAAAAGTGCTTTATCTCCATAAATTTTCATATCTAAAAACTTAATTTCAAAATCAATTTGAGATGAGTAGTTGTAAGAATTTATGGCACTTTCGCACTCTTCTGTTAATTCTAAAAGATTAAACTCATTTGCATTGATGTGCACACCTTTAGTAAAAAGTAAAGTAGAATTTACGATACGCTCTACCCTAGCAATAGCCTTTTGAATTTCAAGTACGATATGTTTGTTTTTAAGTTCGCTACGAGAAAAAAGTGTAGAAGCAAGCAAGGATATAGATCCTATAGGATTTCTTATCTCATGTGCTAAATGCGCCGCCACACTTCCCATACTAGCAAGTCTTTCATTACGCTTTTCATCGCTAATATCCGTAGCTGAAACTATGGTTTTTTCATTATGAGCGATAATTTTAACCGCATAAAATCTATTCTCAAATTCAAGCTCATCACGATTTTTTTCAAGACTGATAATATCAAGCAATTTAGGTTTTTTCAAGGCTTCTTGATTTTGCAAAATAATATTTTTTTCTTTATCTAAAATCCAAAGCGCACTAGGCAAAACCTCGATAATCTCATCTACCATAGCACGCAAAGAATTGTAATTTTCATTTAAAATTTTATATTCATTTTCTACGATATAAGTTTGCTCTATAAGGCTTTGTAAGCCTTTTTGTAAGGTTTCTTTTTCACTTGAATCAAGACTTTTTAAAATATTTTCATTCATTTATCTTCCTCTAATAAAATTTTAAAATCATTTAAATCTAGCAAAAGTAAATCTTGCTTGCAAATTTTATAAAATTCTTTACTAAAACCATTTTTTGAAATGATAATATAATTATTTGGTTCTAACTTTAAAGATTTTGCTTTTGATTCTAAAAGATTTAAAATATTTCTACAAATTTTTTTATTTTTAAATTTAACTTCACCGATAAAACTTATCTCATCATCCTTATAATAAAGATCAAGTTCTAAATTTTTATCCCAATAACTTTGCACCCCACTCACTTGAAATTTTTTCTCAAGTAATTCCCTAGAGAGCTGTTCAAAACAAAAACTTTGATAAAGCTCAAATTTCTCTTTAATCAATCCCAAAACTTCTTCATAATGATTTTGTAAAATCAACTTTTCATTGGGCTTTAAAAAATAAAAAAAGAAACGGGTGAAGTGATTGGCAAAGATAATTTTATCTTGTATCACATAAGATCTCAATTCTTTTTTAAGTTTTTGTCGTTTATCTTTTATCCTTTTTGCTTCTTTGCTATGCTCAAGTTTTATAATCCCCGCTCTTAAAAGATATTTTAAAGTTGATAAAGCTTTAAAATGCTGAATTTTTCTATTGATAGAAAAACGCTTACGATTGTTTTTAGCCAGTAAGCTAAGAGCATAAGAAGCGGTTTCATCAAGCTTAAAATAATCTTTAATATGTAAGTAATTTTTCAATAAAAGATATTCTATATTCTCAAACACATCTTCTTCAAAATTTAAACTATCTAAACTCTCAAAACCCTCAAAAACACTATAAAAATCAAAAATTTTAGCTAAAGCTGAAGTATTGCAAAATTTTGCAAAGTGATTAAAATTTATATTTTTCCTTTTTAAAAGTATTTTTATAGTATAATTTTAGCAAATTTTTAAAGGATTGTGCTTGCAAATTTCAGATTTAAAAAAAGAAATAATTTTAAAAAAAGGCACCTTGCATTTTGACTTTACAGCTAGTGCTTTAGCGCTAAAATGCGTGGAAAAAGAAATTGCTAAAATACTACCAAGCTATGCCAATACTCATTCTGATAGCTCTTTAAACTCTTTTAAAACTCAACAAATTTATGAACAAGCACGCAAAGATATCAAAACAAGCCTTGATTTAAGCGATGAATTTGCACTTATTGCTTGCGGATCAGGCTCTAGCAGCGCCATTAAAAAATTTCAAGAATTGCTTGGAATTTACATCCCGCCACTTATCAAAGAAAAGTATTTTGATAAAGTGGATAAAAACACCCTACCCTTAGTTATCGTAGGGCCTTACGAACATCATTCTAACGAGCTTTCTTTTCGCGAAGGTTTGTGTGAATGCATAAGAATTCCCCTAGATAAAAAAGGAAATATAGACTTTGAAATCTTAGAAAAAGTTTTAAAAGAAAATCAACACAGAAAAATCATTGCTAGTTTTTCCCTCGCTTCAAATGTTACAGGTATATTAAGTGATTATAAACGCATTTCTAAGTTAGTGCGTAAATTTAAAGGCATAGTCGCTTTTGATGCGTCAAGCTTTATCCCTTATAAAAATATAGCCTGCAAGTATTATGATGCTTTATTTATAAGCTCTCATAAATTAATCGGCGGCATAGGAGGTTCTGGTCTTTTAGCAATTAAAAAAGAACTTTGCGGAAGTAAACCTAGTTTTGCCGCAGGAGGGACTGTAGGCTATGTTTCGCGTACCTCTCAATGCTATCTTTGCAATGAAGAGGCTTTAGAAGAAGGAGGGACTCCTGGAATTTTACAACTCATTCGTGCGAGCTTAGCTTTTAAAATAAAGGATGAAATAGGCATAGAAGAAATAGAAAAAAAAGAAGAAATTTTAAAAGAATACTTCTTTGAAAAACTAAAAACAATACCTCATTTAATCCTATATGCTAATAATATAAAAACTCGCTTACCTATCTTTGCTTTTAATATTAAAAATATTTCTCCTTTTGACTTAGCCTATGAACTGAGTAAAAAATACCACATAGAAACACGTGCGGGATGTGCTTGCGCTGGTCCTTATGGGCATGATTTATTGGGCTTAAAGGACAATGAGGAATTAAAAACTAAACCGGGTTGGCTAAGAATTAGTTTGCATTATACTCATGAAAAAGAAGATATTGATTATTTCTTTGAAGCACTGCAAAAAAGTATCGCTAAATTAAAATTTTAAAGATGGCGCAGCGGACGGGGCTCGAACCCGCGACCTCCGCCGTGACAGGGCGGCATTCTAACCAGCTGAACTACCGCTGCACCTAAGAAGTAATAATTGAATGGTGGTCACTATAAGACTCGAACTTATGACATCCACCTTGTAAGGGTGGCGCTCTACCAACTGAGCTAAGCGACCTTAATTTTTGGCGACCCCTAGAGGATTTGAACCTCTGTTTCCACACAGAGAGAGTGTTGTCCTGGGCCACTAGACGAAAGGGTCTAAACCCGATAAGTGGTGTCCCGTGTTGGATTCGAACCAACGGCCCCCTCCTTAAAAGGGAGATGCTCTACCGGCTGAGCTAACGAGACATATGGCGCAGCGGACGGGGCTCGAACCCGCGACCTCCGCCGTGACAGGGCGGCATTCTAACCAGCTGAACTACCGCTGCACCTAAGAAGTAATAATTTAATGGTGGTCGCTATAAGACTCGAACTTATGACATCCACCTTGTAAGGGTGGCGCTCTACCAACTGAGCTAAGCGACCTTAAAAAATAAATGGTGTCCCGTGTTGGATTCGAACCAACGGCCCCCTCCTTAAAAGGGAGATGCTCTACCGGCTGAGCTAACGAGACATTTTTTAAATGAAAATGTGATTATGCCAAAATATATATCGATTTGTCAAGGAAATTTAGCTTATTTTTGATATTTTCTTTCTAAATAGCGTGAAAATACACCTATAGGTAAGGTTAAGATAAGATATGCAAAAGCTAAAACGATATATCCTTCCAAGGTTGCAAAGATATATGAATTCACTTCTTGTATACTTTGAGTAAGCTCATTAAGTGCAATCACGCTTAATAAAGAACTGTCTTTGATAAGGTTAGCAAGTTGCCCACTAATAGGAGCTAAAATATTTTTAATAGCTTGAGGAAAAATGATGTATAAAAAAATTTGCCTTTCGCTAAGTCCTAAAGCCCTAGCGCTTTCTATTTGAATGATAGGTACACTTAAAATCCCTGCTCTAAAAATTTCAGATAAATAAGCTGCTGAAAACATGGAAAGGATAAATATCCCTACGATGTAGCGATCATCAAATCCTAAGCTATTTGCAATGATATAAAAAACTAAAAGCACTTGCACAAGCAAGGGGGTTCCTCGTATAAGCTCCACATATAAAGTAGCAAAAAATCTCAAAATAATAATCTTACTTAAAGAAAAAAAGCAAATTACAATCCCCAAAAATATACTGCATATTAAAGCAAAAAAACTAACAGATAGGGTTTGAAAAAAACCATAGATAATTTTATTTTTATATTCTAGTAAAGAAACAAAATTGAAATGATAAGCACTCACACTAAAGCTAAAATAAAAAAATAAGCTTAAAATAAAAATTAAAACCAAAGAATTAAAAAATATCGTTTTTTTAGAAAGTGGTGCTTGAAATTTAAAATTTTTACATTTTTGTATAAATAAAGACAAGTTTTCTCCTTTTATTGTAGATATTTTAGCCAAAGTCTAATTAAATTTAATTAAGCTCTAATTTTAAAATTTTTTATAAGTTAAACTTAACTATGATTATAAAAACAAAATAAGGAAACTAAAATGCTGATTTTAGGACACTATTTATTAACACAAAATTCAAATTTTTGCTTTATTGATGAAAGCAAAAAACTAAAAAAAGATCAAATTTCTTGCTTTTTGTATAATGAAGAAATCATCCAAAATGCAAAAAATGAAAATTTGGATTTTGCTGTTTTGATACAAGATAAAAATGAAATTTTTCTAAGCAATGCTTTAGGGGCTAAATTTTTACTTTTTGATGATGAAAATTTAGCTCGTTTTGCTTCTGAAGTAGCGGAATTTTATCTCTTTGATAGCAAAATTTTACTCCTAGTAGAAAATTTACATAAGCTTGAAAAAGCTTATGAATTAAGACTTGATGGAGTGATTTTAAAAAGTCTAATACAAGATTATCATTAAGAAAAAAATCATCCTTGATGATAATCTTTATTTAAATTTCTAGTAAAATACATAGCTGCATAAATTCCAAACATAGCTATAAAGGTTCCTATCAATAATGCATATTCATCTTGCTTTAACATAATAAACAAACATAAATATAAAATAAATAAAATCGTAGCCATTACTATAGCAAAACGCTTTTGCCCCATGATGCTTAAAGTGTAAAGTGATAAAGGTATAATTATAGCCAAGCTTGAAAAAAGATAAGCAAAATTAAATCCTATGCGCTCGCTAAAACTTAAAAGCATAAGGTAAAATACTATCAAACTTGCTCCTAAAATCGCGTATTGAAGTAAAATAACATTTTTCTTTGAAGCAAGCTCGCATAAAAACAACACCAAGAAAGTTAAAATAATAAACAAATACCCATATTTTATCATACGATCGATCAAGCGATACTCATCCACCCCTTGATAAAACTCAACACTCAATCTTCTTTTCTCCACCCTATCATTTGAGATGCTATTTTGAAATTCATAAAAAGCACTAAAACCCTTTTTATCGATAGAATAATCATTTGGCAAAGCATATTCAAAGGAAGGGTTTGTAGCATTTGAGTTTATATGTATGATATTTTCTTTAGCTTGCATATTAGCATCAAAAGAGCCATAACCTTTTAATTGTAAAGTTCCACTTACCCATAAAACATCTTTTAAGATATTAAATTGTAAATCTTTTAAATTTCCATTTGAAAATTGGATAGAATTTTCATCAAAATTGCTTAAATTTTCCATATTAAAACTTGCATTAAAATCCACGAAAGCAGTATAAAGCGGAATTTTATAAATACCCTTAATGCGTTCTTGATATTTTAAATCCACCCAAAGCTCTAATTTATTAGGCAAAATTTTTTCATTTAAACTTGGCGTATAAAACTCATCACTACCCCAAGCTTTTCCCATCAATGAAATAACATTTTGTGCATTATATTTTCTATCTTCTACTAAGGTTTTTAACATCAATAAAGGAATAAGTAAAACTATGCTTATAATAAAAATCAAAACACCTTTTAAAGTAAGAGATTTTAATCTTTGATTTCTAGCATACTCTTGCATGAATTTATTTTCGTCAAATTTTTGCTCCATCTTTTTTCCCTATTCGTTTCTTAAAGTATCTAAAACATTGATTTGTGTTGCTTTTTTAGCAGGATAATAAGAAGATAAAGCAATGATTATCAAAGCACCCACCAAGGTTAAAGAAAAATCCATCACAGATAAATCAAGCGGTAATTTGCTCGTACCATAAACATCTGCGGGCAAGGTGACAATATCAAAATTTCCTAAAAGCCACAAAGCAAAAAATGCGAGTATGATTCCTATGATCATACCGCCACCACCTATTAGCATGCCTAAGGCAAAAAAGCTTTTCTTAACTTCTAATTTACTAGCACCTAAAGCAAGTAAAAGTGCGATTTCGGTGCGACGATTCATTACTATCATCAGTAAAGAACTCACTATATTTAAGCTTGCCACCAAGATAATAAGCATCAAAACAATAAAAAGCGCTCTTTTTTCAAGCTTAAGAGCAGAAAAGAAGTTTTGATTTTGTTCCCACCAGCCTACAACAGCATAATCACTCTTTAGGTAGGATTTAAGTTTTTCTACATCCTTAAATGCATTTTCGCTATAAACATGTACGCCATCATAACTTTGTTGATTGCTAATACCAAGTACTTTTCGAAGTGCGTTTACATCCGTATACATATAAGCTTTATCATAAAATATAAGCCCTGAAGTGAAACGCGCTTTCACATCAAAGCGTTTAGCTTGTGGAACCAAAGAAAATCCACTGGGGCTAAGATTTGAAAAGATAAGTGAAAGTTTGTCGTTTTTATGTAAATTAAGTTCATCTGCAAGCACCGAACCCACAAGTATATCAAAGCCGCTTAAATTCTTATCTTTTAAAGCTTTAGCTACCACTTCATTGATCTTAACTTCATCGTTGAAATTCACGCCAAAAAGGACACCTCCTTCAAAGCGATTGTCTGCTTTTGCTACAACTTGAGTGCTAATATACGGACTAAAAAGCAAATGAGGAAATTCTCTTTTAAGCTCTGTTACCAAATCATCATTCATAGGAGAATAAAATTTTGGCACTATGGTAATAGGATAATTCATCACAAAAAAACGCTTTTCAAATTCTTTATCAAAGCCATTCATGATAGCCATTGCCACAAGTAAAACACAAAGTCCTACACAAACTCCTAGAAAAGCTAAAAGCATAGAGAGATTGATAAAGGGTTGCTCTTTATCAAATCTTAAGTATTTAAAAAGTAGATATTTTAAAACGCTTTTTTTCAAGCTAAAATTCCTTGTTTAGGCCCACTTTTTCCATGACATTCTTTAAATTTTTTACCGCTTCCACAAGGACAAGGAGCATTGCGTGGAACTTTTTTAAATTCAGCTTCGCCTAAATTATCCTCACTAGCACCCATTTCTACTGATTTTTCAAATAAAGCTTCATTTTCTTGATTTGCTTTTTCTTCTAAATTTTGTGCTTCTTCTTGGTTAAATTTCACACTAAAAAGCAATTTGATGCTATCAAATTTGATACGATTAACAAGCTCTAAAAAAAGATTATAACTTTCTTTTTTGTATTCTACTAAAGGATCTTTTTGATTATATCCGCGAAGTCCTATACCTGTTTTTAAAATATCCATTTGATATAAATGCTCACGCCAAGCATTGTCTAAAACTTGCAAATATAAAATGCGCTCTATGTGATGAAGCTGTTTAGAATCCAATTTTGACATTTTTTCATCGTATGATTTTTCTAGTATTTCGCTTAGTTTTTCTTGCATTTCAATCAAGCTAAGATTTTCAAAATCACTTTGTTTAAGTTCAATGGAACATTCATCCAAAATTTTAGCTTTTAAATTTTCAAAATTTAATTCTGTTCCACTTTCTTCAATCATAAAATCATTCATGATATAAGCACTATATTCTGCAATATTTTGTGAAATTTTGGTTTTGATATCATATTCTTCATCTAAAAGTTCATTGCGGTAACGATAGATGGTCTTTCTTTGTTCATTGGCCACATCATCATACTCAAGCAAATGTTTTCTACTTTCAAAATGCAAGTTTTCAACCTTTTTTTGCGCATTTTCAACTGCTCTTGTTACAATCCTTGATTCTATATGCTCGCCCTCTTGTATTCCCAAGCGCTCCATAATATTTTTGATACGATCTCCACCAAAAATTCTTAAAAGATTATCTTCCAAACTCAAATAAAAACGGCTAATACCTGGATCGCCCTGTCTTCCAGCACGACCACGAAGTTGGTTATCAATCCTGCGGCTTTCATGTCTTTCTGTACCAATGATATAAAGTCCGCCCAAAGCTCTTATCTCATCATCGATTTTTATATCCACACCACGACCTGCCATATTTGTAGCGATAGTCACTGCACCTTTTTTACCCGCATCTTGGATAATTAAAGCTTCTTGCTCGTGATTTTTAGCATTTAAAACATGATGAGGAATTTTTTCTTTTACAAGCATATTGTGAAAAACTTCACTTCTTTCAATGCTTGCAGTCCCTACAAGTACGGGTTGACCTTTAGCATTTGCCTTTTTGATTTCTTCAATTACAGCTTTAAATTTTTCATTTTGAGTTTTATAAATCAAATCATCCTTATCCTGTCTTTTAATAGGAATATTTGTAGGTATAGAAACAACATCTAAGCTGTAAATTTGGGAAAATTCAGTTGCTTCTGTTTGTGCCGTTCCTGTCATACCGGCTAATTTTTCATACATTCTAAAATAGTTTTGAAATGTAATATCAGCTAAAGTCTGACTTTCTTCTTGAATTTTTACATTTTCCTTAGCCTCTAAAGCTTGATGAAGTCCTTCGCTAAATCGGCGACCCTCGCTTAAACGACCCGTAAATTCATCAACGATGATTACTTCGTTATTTCTTAGAACATAATGCACATCTTTTTCAAAAAGATTGTGTGCCTTTAAAGCTTGATCAAGCTGATGAGCCAAGATAGCATTATCAAGACTGTATAAATTTTCCACACCAAATAATTTTTCAGCTTTGGCAATTCCTGCTTCTGTGATTAAGATATTACGATTTTTTTCATCCACTATAAAATCACCCTCAGGTTTAGCAGGAGGTAAAACCGCCTCACCTCTTTGCATTTGCTTGGCTACTTCATTTGCCTTGATATAACCGTCTAAAGTACGATTTGTAGGGCCACTGATGATAAGCGGGGTTCTTGCTTCATCGATTAAAATACTATCTACTTCATCCACAATAACAAAATGATGTTCTCTTTGTACCTTTTCGGCCTTTGAAAATTTCATATTATCACGCAAATAATCAAAACCAAATTCATTATTTGTCCCATAAGTAATATCACAATCATAGGCTTTTTTATGTTCTAAATCACTATTTTGAGATGAAAGAATCACGCCTACGCTAAAGCCTAAAAAATTATAAATCGCACTCATTTGTTCCGCATCTCTTTTAGCCAAATAATCATTGACTGTAACCACATGCACGCCTTTTCCACTCATGGCATTTAGCACAACAGGTAGAGTTGCTACAAGAGTTTTACCCTCCCCTGTTTTCATTTCTGCGATTTTTCCATCGTGCAAAACCATACCGCCGATTAATTGCACATCAAAATGGCGCATATTTAAAGTTCTTTTTCCCACTTCTCTAACTATGGCAAAAACATCATTTAAAATATCACTTTCTTTTTTTTCTCCGCTTAGAATTTGCTCTTTAAATTTTCCAAATTCAGCCTTTAATTCATCATCACTTAAATTTTGATATTTACTCTCAAGAGTATTTATTTGTGCTACTCGTTTAAGATATTTTTTTACCTCACGATCATTTTTTGTCCCAAATACGGCTTTTAAGGTATTTAAAAACATTTTTAAACCTCTTTTGATATTTTTTTCAAGCTATGATTATAACGATTATTTAATTAAAATTAGCTAGAATGTTGTAAAAATTCCAAAATAAATTTAGAAGGTAAGTATATGAAAAAAATATTTTGTTTATTTTTCTTTTTTTTAAGTCATATTTTAGCTATTGATCTTAATTTTAACACCTATTCTAGCAATTTCACGCAATCAGTAAAATCAAAAGATTCAACCCTTTCATACTCAGGACATTTTATCTTAAGTCAAGAACAAGCTTATTGGAGCTATGACACTCCAAGCAAAAAAGAAATATATATCAATAAAAATCAAATCATCTTAGTAGAACATGATTTAGAACAAGTTGTTTTTTCACATCTTGATAACATCCCTAACCTTAATGAAATTTTTAAAAAAGCAAAGCATTTAAATGACAATCAACTGATCGCAAAATATGAAAATATAAATTATACTATCACGCTCAAAGATAATGAAATTCAAAGTATTGCTTATAAGGATGAATTTGAAAACGATATTTTAATCACTCTAAACCATCAAATCAAAAATCCTACTATCAATCCTGAAGTTTTTAAACCCAAATTTCCTAATTATTACGATATGGTTCGCTAAGATTAAGGCATTGTTGAATTTGTATCCAAATTCAACTCAAAGCCTTTTTCTTCAGAGCTATTATTTTCTTTAAAAATTTGCGGTGGATTTGCAATCAAATCTCGCTTTATCTTCTCTTCTATATCTGAAGTCATTTTAGGGATATTAAGAGTATTGATATCGATTTCTCCATTGTCATATTGATTTTGTGTATTATCATCTTGAAAAAGTTGATCTATTTGTGGAGTTTCTATATTGGAAATATTTGGAACCGTGGGAGTTTGAGGAAGTTCTAAATTATCAAGAGCTTTTTTAACTTCGCTACCTACATTTTTTTCCTTAGCTTCAGTACTTGCCAAGAAACGCTTAAATTCTTCTAAATCAAATTTTTCTACTCCGCTTAGAGATAAGATATAAATCTCGTTGATTTTAATTTTGTATTTTTTATCTATAAATTTTTCTAAAGTTTTTTTAAAATTATTTTTTCCAAGCTCTGTAAAAATATCTTCATAAAAAAATCCAGAAATCACGGTATTTACCGCATCTGTAAGCTTGTTTTCATTTTCTTTTATTTTCTCGCCTTCAAATTCTAAAGAAATTTCAATTTTTTTAAGTACATTTGCTCCGCTTTTTGAGTATAAATCTGTTCTTATTTTATCAAGCTCTAAACTTTGTGCATTAAGGCTTAAAGATAAAAAAGCAAGTAAAAATATTTTTTTCATTCTCATCCTTTTAAATGATATTATTTTCCAATTCAAGATCTAAAAAATCATTATTTTGATAAAATTCTCTCACACTTATATCAAATTTTAAAATACTAGCAAAATAGGCTTTAAAATTTATTCTTTTTGTAAAATAAATTTTAAGAGTAGCAGGATTTATAGCACGCGATAAAGCCACATAAAGTTGTCCGTTTTCAAAAATATGATCAATATCGCATACTAATTTTTCTATACTCATACCCTGTGATTTATGTATGGTAATAGCATAAGCTAGTTTAATAGGAAATTGACTTACGCTTGCAAGTACATTGATAAACATTTCATTATTATTTTGCTCAAGCTCTTCCATAAAAAATACATAGGGTTCAAGCATAATTTTAATACCATTGTTTTTCATGATACCAATATAAGTCTTATCCTCTTCATAAGTGATACTTTCGATGATGCCTTGCTCGCCATTATAATATCCCTTATCCCAATTATTCACACAAAAAATAACGCGTGCGCCTATTTTGAGTTTAAGCTCGTCTAAAATATTTAAACTTTTTATCCAAGTTTGAATTTTGTGCTCATCTATATCTTTAGATTCTTTGCAAATTTCAGCCTTAAAACAAACAAGCGGACTTTCAAGCTTGCTTAATCTATCATCATTGACAGCATTTACCTTTTTATTTATACTACAAAGCAAGGTATAATCATCATCTAATTCTTCTAATTCTTTTGTATTGATACATAAATTTTCAAAAAAATTTAAAATTTTATCATCTAAAAATCCTTGCCTAATCAAGGATAAATTTCCATAAAATTCTAAATTATGCGTTCTTTTTGGTTGAGTTAATTTGATATTTTTAAATTTTAATTCTTTCCAAAAAAAGGAAGAAAAAGCATAGGTAGAATTTAAAAAAAGATTTTCTTTTTTCTCTTTAATCACGGGCGGTAATTGAAAAAAATCACCCACAACTAAAATTTTACCATCAAATTGCGAATTTTTCAATCTAAAACCTATCATCTCAAAAATATCAGCACTTACCATAGAAATTTCATCGATGATGATTAAATCAATTTTTTTAAGATTTTCTTTTAACTTTAAAATCTTCTCTCTTTGTTTTTGATTGCGATCAAAAACGCTAAGCGTATCCATATCTTGACAATAACCCAAACAAAAAAAACTATGCAAGGTTGCCCCTGCTATATTAAATGCTGAAAGTGCGCTAGAACCAAGAGCTATAACGACCTTGCCTTGTCTTTTGTAAGAGCGTATGAGTTCATTGGTTAAAAAACTTTTCCCAACGCCTGCGCCACCACTTAAAAAAACATTATCATAGACTAAAAATTTCTCTAGTTTATCAAGCATTATATTTCCTTGGCTTTAATTATAACTACTTTTTGTAAAAGGTTGATTATGAAAATTTGGCTATATCCTTGTCTTACAGCACTATTTTTTACCGCTTGTTCTATAAAAGAAACAAAATTAAGTCCAACCCCATCTCAAACTATTTTAAATTTTAAAGATCAGCAAGACTCACACTATGCAAAACTCGAATTTGATCAAAATATCAGCATTTTATCCAAAATGAATCAAAATATAAATTTTGATTCTCAAAAATACAAACAACTTTTTTTTAGCCCATGGCACAGCTCTTTTAAAACTTTAAAAAATCAAAATCTTTTTTGGTCATTTTCTTTATATACAAATCCTAAAAATACTTATTATTTCTTTAACAAGCAAGTAATTCCTTTATCATGGTTTGAAAAAACTATAGATAATGCAAACACTAAAGAGCTAGGCAAGTTTGATAAAAAAGCTTTAGTAATACAAAACACCCTTATTAAAAATATCCCTACGCAAAGAGCGATTTTAAAAAATCCTTTTCTTGAAAATGAAGGAATTCCTTTTGATTATGCAAGCGATAGTATTTTAAATGCGGGTACTCCTATTTTAGTTTCGCATTTTAGCAAGGATAAGCGTTATGCTTTTGTATTAAGCGAAGCAGGGGTGGGTTTTATAGAAAGCAAAGATTTGGAATTTTTCTCTAACAATAGAGCGCAAATTTATGAAAAGCTTAACTTTCTTACACCCCTAAAAGAAAAACTAGCTATTTTAGATGAGGATGGAAATTTTTTCTTTGAAAGCAGAATCGGAGCGCTTTATCCTTATTATAAGGAAGATAAGAATTATTTTTACGGAAAAATAGGCCCTAAAAAATACAAGATATCTAAAGATAATGCAAGTAATTTTCCTCTAAGCTTCAATGATGAAAATTTAAAAAATCAAATTTCTGAAGTTTTAAATTTGCCTTATGGCTGGGGTGGTTATAATTTTGAAAGAGATTGCTCTTTACTTACTCGTGATGTCTTTTCAGCTTTTGGGCTTTATTTGCCAAGAAATTCAGCTGCGCAAAAAAATTCTTTTACGCATTTTGATATAAACACTCTTGATAATTCTCAAAAAAAAGATTTCTTAGATCGTTTTGGAAAAGCTTATTTAAATTTACTCTATTTGCCTGGTCACATAATGCTTTATGCAGGAAAAATTTCAGATAAAAATGTCGCTGTGCACAATATATGGGGATTAAGAAAAGACGAAACCCAAAGACTGCTTATAAGCTCGAGCGTTATTACTAGCTTAGAAATTGGAAAAGATGAAATTTCAAAAGAAAATTTATTGCTTTCAAGACTTAAAGAGGTAAGTTTTATTTATTTGAGTAAAGAAGAAAAAGAACAAATTACAAATTATTTAGAAAAGCTAAAAAACAAAACGGACTAATTTTAAAAAGCCCTTATTAAAGAGCTTTTTAAATTTTTAATCAATAAATCTTTTCGATAAATCACCAAAATACTCTATGCGTCTATCGCGTAAAAAAGGCCACCAACGACGCACATTTTCACTTCTTTGTAAGTCAATATCGACAAGCTTTATGCATTCATTTTCACTATCTAAAATACAAATTTCTTCACCTTGTGGTCCAAAAACAAAAGAATTTCCCCAAAATCTTATCCCCTCTTCTACACCACTTTTATCCTCTTCAAAACCCACTCTATTGACTGCTATAGTATATAAACCATTAGCAATAGCATGTCCTTTTTGAACCCCTAGCCAAGCGCCAAGTTGCCTTTGTTTTTCTTCTTTTTCATCCTTGTCAAACCAACCAATAGCAGTAGGATAAATCAGAATTTGAGCTCCTTTTAAAGCCATAAGTCTAGCTGCTTCAGGATACCACTGATCCCAACAAACAAGCACTCCAAGCTTTCCTAAACTTGTATTTATAGGCTCAAAACCCAAATCACCTGGGGTAAAATAGAATTTTTCATAAAAACAAGGATCATCAGGTATATGCATCTTGCGATATTTTCCTGCTATACTTCCGTCTTTTTCAAAAACTACAGCAGTATTATGATAAAGCCCCGCGCTTCTTTTTTCAAAAAGTGAAGTAAGTAAAACTACACCGTGCTTCTTTGCTATACTCGACCAAAACTGCACATCTTTTTCATAATCATTTGCCAAATCAAAAAAATCTACATTTTCACTTTGGCAAAAATACTCGCTTTGATGAAGCTCTCCTAAGCAAACAAGCTCGGCTCCTTGCTTGGCGGCTTGTTCGATAAATTCGCAAGTTTTTTCTATGGTTTTTTCTTTAGTAAAATGAAATTTTTGTTGAATTAGTGCAATTTTCATTGTCTTTGCCTTTCTTGTTCTTCATCATCATAAGGATCTAGGTGAATTTGTATATCCCATTTTTCCCCATTAAACATTTCACGCACACCATTTTCTATCTCATCTGAAACTTTATGTGCGCTTAAAAGCGAAATTATAGGACAAAACACCAAATGAACGCTTAAATAATTGCAATTTGGAGTTTTACGCGTTTTTAACTCATGATAAGAAATCACTTCAGGATTACTAGATATTAAAGCGCAAATTTGATTAACCTGCTCCTTAGGCAAAGCCTCATCCATTAAAAAAGCTAAAGCTTTTTTAATAATTTTAAAAGCAGAAAATGCAGTATAAAGACTCACGACTATGCCAAAAATCGCATCAATAATATGCAAATTTGTAAAATAAATCAAAACTAAAGCTGCTAAAGTAAAAGCATTAGTCAAGCAATCTGTTTTATAATGTAAAGCATCACTTTCTATAATTAAGCTTTTAGTTTTTTTAACTACATGATTTAAAAAAAGTACAAGTAGAAAAGTAAGTATTAAAGCAAAAATCATTACATAAATACTTGCATTTAAATTAATAATTTCTTCTTTATAATAAATTTTTAAAATACTTTCATAAAAAATAAAAATCCCTACTGATACGATGAAAACACCTTCTAAAAGTCCCATTAAAGCTTCGATTTTAGAAAAACCAAAATTATAATTTTCGTTTGCTTTTTGAGAACTTTTTTTTAAGGCTAAAAAGTTAAAAGCCGATATTGCAAAGTCCATCAAAGAATCAATCGCACTTGAAAGTACAGCTACTGAACCGCTTATTATACCCACTACAAATTTAATCAAAGCCAATACTATAGCGCATAAACTTGCTATAAGCGTTGCCTTTTTTTGTAAATTCATCTTAGACCCTTGAAGCGGTTTTGACAAGAGCAGTGTAAAGAGCCATTTTGGCGTAAAAACACTCTTGCATCTACGCCTATAATCTTGCGTTTAGGTAAAGCCTTAGCCAATCTTTGCCTTATGATTTCATCATTTTCATCCTTATAAAAAGGCATAATCAAGGCATCATTTACAAAAACAAAATTTGCATAAGTGGCTCCAAGTCTTCTTTCTTCATAATACAAAGGCTTTGGCAAGGGTAGCTCTACTAAATTAAACCCTGTGGCTTCAAGTTCTTTTTTCATCTTTTGCAAGGGTATATAATGCTCATCTTTTTCATCTTCGCAAATAGAATGCGCTATAGTATTTTTATCGATAAATCTTGCTAAAGTATCGATATGATGATCTGTATCATCACCTTTTATAAAACCATTTTCTAGCCAAATAATTTGTTTTAAGCCAAAAATTTCTTTTAATTTTGCTTCAATTTGGCTTTTGTCTAAATGAGAATTTCTGTTTTCATTTAAAAGACAATTGGAGCTTGTAAGCATTACGCCTTCGCCATTAAAATCAATACTTCCACCCTCTAAAATAAAATCGATTTTTGTAAGCTTTTCATTAAATTTTTCTTTAAAAAGTTTAGAATTTACTTCATTATCTAGTTCGCTTTGAAATTTATTTCCCCAAGCATTAAAAGTAAAATCAAGAGCTTTTAAACGATTGTCTTCTAAAATATCAATAGCACCAAAATCGCGTATCCATGTATCATTAGTATCACATACAAAAAATTCTACATTTGCTATATTTTCAAATGGAGCAAAGTCGCTTTTACTAGGAGCGATAAGTAAAACCTTTTGAAATTCACTTGCTGCTTTAACAAAATCCTTATAAGCCTGTATAATCTCTCCTAAATAAGGCTTCCAATCGCTCTTTTCATGAGGTAAAGAAAGCATTAAATATTCTTGCTCACTCCATTCGGGAATTGATTTTATCATTTAACTACCTTTTTTGATAATAAAATTATAATTGTATCATTTTTTAGTTTTTTGTCAAGTCGAAGAAAAACACTCCTAACTAAGGAGTGTGGCATGTTATTTAAAGAATATTTCCATCTCGCCATTGTTAAGGATTAATTTGCCATTTTTATTTGAAATTGTAAAACTTCCTTTAAAATTTGAAAGAAAAGCATTTTCAAATTCCATAACATCCAAAGGATGGCAAAGCATTTGAGTTGAAGCGACACGATCTCCTTGAATTTCTAAAGTATTTTCATTACTTTGATAAGAACCAAAGAAACGATTACATCCTGCATAACCATAAAATTTATTATTTTCAAAACTGATATTTGGGTTTTCTTCAGCATTTTTAGGATCAAAGGTTTTACCATTAACTACGATTTTATCTATTTCAAAAAGCTGATTTTGCATAAATTCATTGCTGATTTTAGAAGTTGACTTTGAATTTACAGAAGTGCTAGCACAACCAGCAAAAAAAGCTGCAGCTAAAACAATTTGCAAAGTTTTTTTCATATTTTTCCTTTAAATTTGAAATTGACTCAATTCACTTTCTAAATTATGACACACTATTTTTAACTCATCTGCCACTTGAAGTAGAATTTTAGAGATTTCCTCATTTTTACCGCTTGCTTCAACATTTTCTCGCATATGTATAAGTAAATTTTGAATATTTTCTTGCGAAATTTTAATCCTCTGAGTGCATTGGGTCACAAGATTTTTAGAATTTTGATTGCAAAGTTTTACTTCGTTTGCACTACTTGCAAGCAAATGGGTATTTTCATTGAGTGAAAAAATACTATGAGAATTTTCCTTAAGTTCCTTAGTAACCTCTTGTATGCTCTCTAGGAGTTCTTTGATTATAAGCTCTACATTGTGTAAAAATTCCTCACTATTATTAGCCAAAGCTCTAATATCTTCAGCAATGACAGAAAAACCTTTACCATAACTACCCGCTCTAGCAGATTCTATACCTGCATTTAAAGATAAAAGATTGGTTTTGTCTGCTATTTCGCCCATCATTTGTGTAGCTTTTTGTATATTTTGTGCATATTTGACCATATTTTCAATTTTTAGTGCCAAGTTGTTTTCATTTTGCACTAAATCACTTACTTTTTTATCAATTTCAAGAAGTGAGTGTATCATCTGATCTAAGAGCTGATAAGATTTATCATTTGCTTTATTTGCATCGCTAGAAAGATTAGATATTTCATCCAAATCCGCCCCTATATCAACGCCTAGCTTAAAACTAGAATCTATCTTTTGATGACTAGAAGTTGAAATTTCATTAAGCTCTATAGCATTAGAATTTAAAAGTATGCTTTGTTTTTCTACATTTTTGGAGTTAAGACTTGCACTGCTTACTGTTTTTTGAGTTTTCTCTATAAATTGGTTAATATACTCGCATGCTTTAGCGATTTCATCACGCCCTTTAACCCTTATCCTAGCTCTTAAATTCCCACTTCCTTGTGCTAATTCTTTGGCATGGCTTAAAAGTTCCATAATAGGATTTCCTACAACCATTTTAAGCACAAAAAGTACCACTACAAGCGTAAAAATTAAAGCTATAGTAAAAATCACTATATAAGATCTACTCGTTTTTGCAATATCTTTTTCTATGTTTTCTAAAGAATGATATACATCCATAACACCCAAAACACTACCCAAATTTGCATTGGCATGACAAGCTATACAACTCTCATCTGCGATCAAAGGACGAATAAGCCTTAGGTGATTAATATTATCAAGCTTTTGCTCTAAAGAAATTAAATTAGGCTGTGTAAATTGATCTATAATGAGCTTTTCTTGTGAAATTTTAGGGTTTTTAATCTCAAAAAGTTCTATGGTTTCTTTCGAAGGGTAAATTTTAATATCACTAATACCTTCTATCGTTTTAGCATCTTCAATAGCTTCTTGAATTTTTTCAGGATCACCTAAATTCATAGCCATTCTCATGGTTTGAAAGACAGAAGAACTAACGGTATTTAAATTAGATTTACTCATCTTATCTGCGGTATTTTTAAAGTCTAAATTTAAAATCAATTGCATAGCAATAAAACTCAACACCAAAACAACAAAAATCGCCGCAGAAACTTTAAAACCTATAGTTCTAAACATTTTTTTCTTTCTTTAAAAATTTATTTTATTTTACTTTATTTTTGTTTAAAATTATTTAAATAATATAAATTATATCTTATTTTAACACACTCAATTAATGTAAAAAATGTCTCACTCCTGTAAAATAAAGCGCTATACCATACTCATTTGCTGCTTGTATCACTTCATCATCTCTTATGCTTCCACCTGGTTCTACTATGGCTTTAACCCCTACTTTACTTGCTTCGTCTATGCTATCTCTGAAAGGAAAAAAGGCTTCACTAGCTAAAACGCAACCTTGCAAATCAAGCCCCATTTCTTTAGCTTTAGCGATCGCTGCCTTTGCTGCATCGATTCTACTTGTCATACCCATTCCTATGGCTACCATAGCGCCATTTTTTACATAAACAACATTGTTTGATTTTGTAAGAGCTGCAACTTTCATAGCAATCTCAAGATCTTGAATTTCTACTTGACTTGCTTCTCTTTGGCTTACAAGCTTGGCATTTTTAAGCTCGTCTTCACCCACTTCATCGCTATTTTGATATACAAAGCCCCCATCAATATGTTTAAAATCATAGCTATCAAAACTTCTAATCAAATAAGGACTTTCTTGAGTAAAGATTTTAATACGCTTTTTACCCTCAAATACAGCCAAAGCTTTTTCATCTACATTTGCTGCGATAATCACTTCTACATAAATTTCATTGATCTTATTTGCTAAAGCCTCATCAAGGGTTCCATTTACAGCAACCACTCCTCCATAAGCACTTATACTATCGCATTTTAAAGCATGTATATAGCTTTGTACTAAATTTTCTTTTATCGCAAAACCGCAAGGATTGCCATGTTTTACGATAGCAATAGCAGGAGCCTTATCAAAACTACTTGCTAAATTTAAAGCTGCATTAATATCAGTAAGATTGTTAAAACTTGCCTCGCCTTTTAGAGCCTTAAAATTGGTACTAAAAAAGGCATCAAATTCATACAAAGCTCCTTTTTGATGTGGATTTTCGCCATATTTTGTATCAAAAACTTTTTGACCTATTATGAATTTACTCGCTCCAAACCCCCTATTAAATCTTTCATTCATATAATTTGCAATATAAGCATCATAATTTGCCGTATGCTCATAAGCTTTTATCATCAAATTTAGGCGAAATTTCTCATCATTTTCACCCTTTTTTAAAGCTTCAATCGTCTTTTCATAATCAAGCGGATCGCAAAGCACCATCACATCTTTATAATTTTTAGCCGCACTTCTTATCATCGCAGGGCCGCCTATATCGATATTTTCTATAATTTCATCAAAATCATCGCTCATTATAGTGGTTTTTTTAAAAGGATATAAATTTACACAAACTAAATCAATGCCTAAAATTCCATTTTCTTTTGCTTGCTTGATATGACTTTCATTGCTTCTTTTATGTAAAATTCCGCCGTGAATTTTTGGATGCAAAGTTTTTACGCGCCCTTCAAAAAGCTCAGGACTTTTTGTAAATTCACTTACTTCTACAACCTTTACTCCATTTTCTTTTAAAAGCTTAAAAGTACCGCCCGTTGAAAGTAGCTCAAAACCTAGATTTTCAAGTTCTTTTCCAAATTCTACTATACCTTCTTTATCGCTCACACTTAATAACGCTCTCATATTCACTCCTTTTTTTAAATTTCGTTTGAAATATTTTTATAAATTTAATTTATACTAGATAAAGTCCACTCATTCTTAGATAAGATTCTTAAAGGAAAATATTTTTCTTTTAAAATCATTTTTCTAAATGCTTTTTAATTTTTTCATAAGCTTCGTTGATTTTTTGAAATTTTTCTACACCTTTTTTAAGCTCTTCTTCGCTGACATTGTTTGCATTTAAAATATCAGGGTGATATTTTTTAGCTAAAGCTCTATATTGTTTTTTTACCGCGTTTAAATCCGCATTATTTGAAAGCTCTAAAATACGATAAGCCTCATCAAGGCTTAGTTCTTTTTTAGTACTTTTTAAATTTGAAATACTCGCAATAAAATTATCAAGCTCACTTTTTGCAATATCAAAAGCTTTTGCAATCTGCTCTAAAATTTCACGCTTTTTTGCACTAAAATCTGCATCAACCAAGGCCATAAACACAAGTACGCGAAGCACATTAAAGCGTTCATTTTTCGGTAAAGGAACTTCTTTTAAAAAATCCTTTGCCACATAAAAAGCATCGTGGATATTTTCTTTATGCTCATTAAAGCTTGCTTTTAAAAAAGCCCTTTCTCTTTCGTCTTTGGCGTTTGCATCTAAAATTTGACTGATCATTTCTGCTTCATTTTCGCTTACCCTACCATCACTTTTTGCTATCTTTGCCAAAAGTGCGATGACATAGTAATTTATACACCTTTTAAATTCATCTATCCTCTCTTCCATAACTCCGCGAGCAAAGCCTTTAGCAAAACCTTTGGCTCCTCGCGTGGCTGAATTTAAAAAATCTTGCTTTCCCCAAGTTTTATAATACCAATAAAACACTAAGATAGTTAAAATAATTAAAACAAATATCATTGAATTTGCTCTTTAAAGCTATCAAAATAAAGTTTATTAAGTTCGTCTTTGCTTAAATTTATACTATCAAGTTTAAAACTTTGCTCTTTAGTGCTAAAACCTAGTTTTGTAGCTTTTACACCCAATTCATGTGCTAGTTTTAAAAATGCTTCTTCATTTTCTTTATCAAGGCCTACGATAGCACGACTAGCACTTTCATCAAAAATCATTTTTTCATCACTAAAGCCACTATTTAAATTTGCACCCATACTAGAAATAGCAAACATTTTTGCTAAAGTCATAGCAATACCCCCTATTCCTACGCTATTGGCACACTCAAGTAAAGAATTTTGATTGGCTTTATAAAGCAAATTCCAAAGTGCAAGTTCAGCCTTATAATCAAGCTCTTTGAGACTACCTGCTACCTTTTTATCCTGTATTTTCATAGCCATTGAAGCCGCAAATTCTCCAAAACTTTCACCTAAAAGATAAACGATAGTATTTTCTTTTTCAAAATTTGCTTTTAGGGTTTTATTTGCATCTTCTAAAACGCCCACATTAACTATAGTTGGACTTGGAAATATGCTAACACCTTCAGTTTCATTATAAAGTGAAACATTGCCGCTTACTACTGGGGTATTTAACTCTTTACAAGCTTCTTTAATGCCTTCGCAACCCTGTGCAAATTGCCACATCACTTCAGGATTTTGCGGATTTCCATAATTTAAACAATCACTTATTGCCAAAGGCTTAGCCCCCGTGCAAGCAACTTTTCTTCCTGCTGAAGCTACTGCTAAAGCGGCTCCAGTTTTAGGATTTACATAATTTAAACGCGAATTACACTCTATAGCCATTGCTACACTTGCACCATTTTCTTTGATGCGTATCACACTCGCACCTAAAGCTCCATCTGCTTTTATAGTATTTGTTTGCACACTAGAATCAAACTGATCATAAATAAAGGCTTTGTTGTTAATGTTTTCATTTTTTAGCATTTTTTCAAAAAGCTCTTGTTGAGACATTTTAAGCGTGAAGTTATAATCTTTAATTTCATTTAAATACTTTGGTTCACTCACAGGACGATCCAAAATCGGCGCTTTTTCACTCAAAGGATCAATAGGTATAAGCCCTACAAGCTCATCATGCCAAAAAAGCTCCATTTTTCCAGTATCAGTTACTTCGCCCATAACCACAGCATCCAAATTCCATTTTTTAAAGATTTCTATAACCTTATCTTCATAGCCTTTTTTAGCACAAATTAACATTCTTTCTTGAGACTCACTCAGCATTAATTCATAAGGCGTCATACCGCTTTCTCGCATAGGAGTTTGATCAAGATAAAGCTTCATACCGCTACCACTTCTTCCTGCCATTTCAAAAGAGCTTGAAGTAAGTCCTGCTGCACCCATATCTTGAATACCTACAATATAATCTGTTTTAAAAAGCTCCAAGCAAGCTTCCATTAAAAGTTTTTCACTGAAAGGATCGCCAATTTGAACAGTAGGTCTTAAACTTTTACTTTCTTCATTGAAGCTATCACTTGCCATTACAGCTCCACCTAACCCATCTCGGCCCGTTTTAGAGCCTACATAAATCACAGGATTTCCTATGCCTTCGGCCTTAGCATAGAAGATATCTTCACTTTTACAAATACCCAAAGCAAAAGCATTGACTAAAATATTTCCATTAAAACACTCATCAAAAGCACATTCTCCACCTATAGTTGGCACTCCCATGCAATTTCCATAATGAGAAATTCCACTTACAACCCCTTTAACAAGGTATTTTTGATGTTTGCCACATTTCCCATCATGGATATCGCCAAATTTTAAAGAATTCAGCCCTGCAACCACTCTTGCACCCATGGTGAAAACATCACGCAAAATTCCCCCTACTCCTGTAGCCGCACCCGCAAAAGGCTCTATAAAACTAGGATGATTGTGACTTTCTACTTTAAAAACGGCTGCCATGCCTTGACCTATATCGATAACCCCTGCATTTTCACCTGGCCCTTGAATCACCCAAGGAGCTTTGGTTGGAAAACCATTGAGATATTTTTTACTGGATTTATAAGAACAATGCTCGCTCCACATCGCAGAAATGACACCTAGTTCAAGTAAATTTGGCTCACGCCCTAAAATTTCTAATATTTGTTCATATTCCTCATCGCTGATTTTATGTGCTTTTATTGTTTCTTTGTCCATTTGTATCCTTTCATTTTCCTAAACAAAAATTACCAAACATTTCATCTAAAATTTCATTTCTATCGAAATCTTTAGTAAATTTTGCAAGTTCGCCAATGGCTAAATTTAACTCAAAGGCAAACAACTCTAAAGAATTTTCACTGAGTAATTCTTTAGCCCTTAAAATCGCTTCGCTTGAAATTTTACAAGCATTAATAAGAGCGATAGAACTAACTAAAAATCCATCACTATCTAGCGAATTTAAATATTTTTCAAGCTTTTCTTTTAAAATTTGAATATCGTTTTGAACACTAAGTTCTATAAAATCAATATCACAAGGTTTATCAAATTGAGTTTTTAAATCACTTTTATTTAAAAGATAAAAAATCTTTTTATCGTTTTGACTTAAAAGCTTAAAAATATTTTCATCCTCTTCATCTTTTTTTCTTGAATTATCAAAAATAGCTAAGATAATATCTGCATCTTCAATGCTCTTTTTACTAAGCTCTATACCGATTTGCTCAATCTCATCTTTACTTTCTCGAATTCCTGCAGTATCAATAATACGCAATAGATGCGTACCTAGTTTAAAACTCTCTTCTATGGTATCACGAGTCGTTCCAGCTATATCAGAAACAATAGCTCTTTTATAAGAAAGCAAGGCATTTAAAAGAGAAGATTTTCCAACATTAGGCTTACCCACAATAGCGATTTTAAAACCCTCTATCAATCCTTTTTTACTTTCTGAAAGTGTATAAATTTCTTTTAGAATTTTAGAATTTTCTTCACACATTGTGCTAATTTGTTCTAGTAAATCAGAAGGCAAATCATCATCAGCATAATCAATACTCGTTTCCACAAAAGCTAAAGTTTTTACCAAATCTGTGCGAATTTTATCAAGAAGTTCTCCCAAGCTTCCTTGCATATTTCTTGCGATAATCTTTGCTGCATTTGCAGATTTTGCTAAGATTAAATCCTGTATATTTAAAGCCTTTAAGGGACTCATTTTACCCCTTAAACAAGCTCTTTTACTGAATTCTCCAGGTTCTGCTAGTCTTGCTCCTAAGCTTATCAACTCTTCAAGCAAAATTTCACTTACACTAAAACCACCATGCACTTGAAATTCAACTATATCTTCACCTGTAAAACTAAAAGGGGCTTTAAAATAGATCACTATGGCTTCATCAAGGAATTCATTTTTTTGATTAAAAAGCTTTGTAAAAGTTGCATAGCGGGGGCAAAGTTCATTTTTTTTGCTTAATTTTAAAGCAATTTCAAGCGCTCTTTCCCCGCTTAATCTTATAATCGAGATAGAACCCACTCCATGGGCAGTTGCAATAGCTACTATAGTATCATTCATCTTTTTTAAAAAAATCGTTAATTACAACATATCTTTGATCGTTGTTTTGTTTGATACCTACATATTTATTTGGAAATTCAGCCCTTAATTTTTCTAAAGCAATTTTAATCAAAACTCCGTCTAAAGGTTTTGTCTGACCTCTTCCATTGATTTTAACTTTTTCAATTACACCTTGAAGATAAATTTGCATTCCTTGAATTTGATTTTCTAAAAATTGTGCAATTTCAAGACGAACTAAAAGATTGTATTTGAGGTTGATCCAATTATGCAAAAGATAAGAAATAGCCTTGTAACGATGAGCCTCTTTACCAATTAGCAAGGCTGCATCATCACCATCTAAACGGATAAAAACGCTTTCTTCATCATACATTCTTAACTCCACTAAAGAGATATTAAAACAAGTTGCTTTTAATAAATTCTCTAGCTGTATGCGAATTTCATCTAAAATATCTTCCTTATTGCGAGTTCCTCCGCTTTCTTTGTGAAAGCTATCAAAAATTCCATCGCTTTTGACAACATATTTCTCTTTAGGTTTAACTTCTCTAGCCTCTACTTCAAATTCTTTTTTATTGTCTATTTTACTTCTATCATCGAATTTGCGGTAAGGTTTTTCATAATTTCTATGAACATCATTTTTGGACGCATTAAAATCTTTTCTAGAATTTTTTTTACTATAAGGCTGTTTTTTAGCTCTAGCTTCGATGATAGCATTTTTGCGCCAAAAGCCTAAAAATCCATTTTTGGAATACTGAATGATTTCATATTCTAAATCTATAACCGAGCATTCAAGGCTTTTTGAAGCTTCTGTTAATGCACTTTGAAGATCTTTTGCTTCAACTCTCATTTTTTCACTCCGCTTGTTTTTTATGATGTTCTTTTGCAAACATTTTATTGATTACCCATTGTTGTACCAAAGAACAAAGATTATTAACAAACCAATAAAGAGTAAGACCCGCTGGAAAAGTAATAAAGAAAAAGGTAAAAATGATAGGCAAGAATTTCATAATTTTTGCTTGCATAGGATCTTGTATGGTCATAGGGGTGATTAATTGCTGTATAAACATTGTTACACCCATTAAAATAGGTAAAATAAAATAAGGATCCATTACTGATAAGTCGTGTATCCAAAACGCCCAAGGGGCAGCTTTTAGCTCTATAGCATTGAGTAATACGCGATAAATAGCAAAGAAAATAGGAATTTGTAAAAGTATAGGCAAACATCCGCTCATAGGATTTGCACCATGTTTTTTATAAAGCTCCATCATATGCATATTCATTTTTTGAGGATCGCCTTTATAGCGCTCTCTTAATTCTTTCATTTTAGGTGCTAAGTCTTTAAGTTTATTCATGGAAATCATAGATTTATAGGTTAATGGGAATAAAATTATACGAATAATTAAAACCATTATAACAATAGCCCAACCCCAATTTCCTATATGATTATGTAAAAAATTTAAAAATTCAAACATAGGCTTAGCTATAAAAGTAAACCAACCATACTCTACAACAGCTTCAAGACGCGGATCTATAGATCTTAAAATCACATGTTCTTTAGGGCCCATATAACCACCGGCTTTAAATTCATTATCACTCATCGCAAATACCAAAGGATTATTTTGAGCATCTTTACTGATAGTTACATTTAAAGGTTTTTCAAAATTATAAAAGAAGGCAGCATAATATCTATCAAAAGCCGAAGTCATCCAAGCATTTTTAATATTCTCATCCTTGTCCATATCGCCATCTTCATAAGTATGGATGGTTTCTTGATCATCCATAACCAAAGCTCCATGAACTGTATAGCTATCTACTGCTATGCTTGGACGATAACCTGGACTTATGAAATAATTTATATTTTTACTTAATTTAACTTCAATATCGTAATTACCCTTAGAATAAAAAGTGATTTTCTTTTCAACAATTAAATCTGAAAGCTGTTGGGTAAGTTTTAGTGTCTTACTGCCATTTTCATCGATAAAAACTTCACTCATATCCGCAGCATAAGGCACGCTAAAGGCTTGCGTATTGATAGCAGGATCGCTAAAACGCATCTCTAAAGGATAAGGCAAATTTCCTTTGCTTATAAGATTGATAGCTTCGCCTTTTTCATTTTGGTATTTTTTATCTTGAAGATAAAAATTTACAATTCTGCCTAAAGAGTCAATCTGCGCTTCAAAATGCTCGCTTTTAATATCGGCAATGATTTTATCTTGAGGTATTGTATTGCTAGTTGCAGCTACATTTAAATTCGCTTGTGGATTTTGTTGTGGAGCATTGATATTGGTTGCGTTTTGAGAATCAGCTTGTGTAGTAGTAATGTTTTGCTCTAATTTTATTTGTTGCTTAGGTATAAAAAAATAATCATACACAACAAAAAATAAAAAAGAAATAACTACAGCTAAAAGAATGCGTTTTTGCTGAAAAATATTATTCGAATTATTCACTTATTTGTCCTTTGAAAGATAATTTTAACAAGATAAAAACTTTTATCCTGATGGTGGGGTATATATAAAAAATAAAGCTGTTTTTGCGCCAAAAAAATAGGCTTAAAACATAGATTACAAGAAGTAATATTTTTAGTAATTTTTGGATAGTCAAATCCCCCTTTAAAAAAAGGATTGCATTTTAAAATTCTAAAAAAACTTGAAAAAAATGCAAGAATACAATTTCTTTTTTGAAATTGCCAAAAGGCGTATTCTGAACATGTGGGATAATATCTACAAACAGGGGGTTTTAAAGGGCTTAAAAATTTTTGATAAAAGCGAAGAGTTTTTAAACATACTATTTTAAACATTCTAGTTTTTTTAATCCCCATTTTAGATTTTTTTCTAATCTAGAAAAAGGAAATTGAGTGATTTCACTTTTGGCAACAAAAATATATTTTCCATTTTGAAGTTTGTTTTCAAATTGAGTAAATAAAGCTCTTAAAATACGTTTTGAGCGATTTCTAATCACTGCTTTTCCAACTTTTTTACTAGCAACAACTGCCATTTTTTGCTCATCATTTTTAAGATAAAAGATGATAATGCCATCGCAATACCACTTTTTACCTGTTTTATATACGGCTGAAAATTCTTCGTTTTCGCTGAATTTACCAAAAGTTTTCACACAGCGAGTCTTTTTCTACCTTTAGCGCGTCTTGCGTTGATCACCTTGCGACCATTTTTAGTCTTCATACGAACGCGAAAACCATGAGTGCGTTTTCTTGGGGTACCATGTGGCTGATAAGTTCTTTTCATTTCAATTTTCCTTAAAAAAATATAAAATAAGCTTGTATTTTATCTTAATCTTACTTATAAATTGCTTTTAATTAAGAGTATTTTTTATTTTATTTTGATAAATTTGCAAAATCAAATCAACAAAGGAATATTTAAAAAATGCCAAAATTTGAAATTACAACACTCAAGCGTGAAGAATTGGATATTTTGCTTGAAATGATTAAAGAATTTGCGCAATACGAAGAGATGGAAGATTCTTTACAATGTTCAAAAGAAAAACTTGAAACTTCTTTATTTGATAATCAATTTGCCCGAGCATTTTTACTTAAAGAAGATGAAAATATCATAGGATATATGATTTATTTTTATACTTTTTCATCCTTTTTGGGAAATGGTGGAATTTATTTAGAAGATATTTACATAAGAAAAATTTTTCGCAAGAAAGGCTATGGGCGAGCAGTTTTTAAATTTTTGGGACAAATATGCAAAAAAGAGAATTTAAAAAGACTTGATTGGGTGTGTTTAAATGAAAATATTTTAGGTATAAATTTTTATGAGGGTTTGAAAGCGCAGCATTTAAAACAATGGCGTAACTATCGTTTAAGTGGAGAAAATTTAGAAAAACTTTGTGAGCTATGATAAGAACTTTACATTATCTAAAGGCCATGGGTTATGATTTTACGGATGAAAATTTAAAACTCCATTCAAAAATAGAAAATTTTAAAGATTTAAGAAAAAACATTCAAGAATGTACTCTGTGTCATTTTTCCAAATCACGCTGCTTTACGCTTATGGAAAACGAGATAAAAAATGCCTCTCTTATGATCGTTGATACACTAGCGCATAAAAATGAAAATGAAAAAGGAGTTTTGTTAAATTCAAAAAAAGGAGAAAGATTAAAATTTTATCTCAAAGAAATTTTAGGACTTTGCGAGAAAGAATTTTATTTTTCTTATCTTTTTAAATGTTTTTCTAATGGAAAATTTGATGATTTTTCGCTACAATCTTGCTTGCCATTTTTTTGGAATGAGTTAGAACTTGTCCAGCCTAAAATGATTCTTTGTTTAGGTGAGTATCCTTTTAAAAGCTTGGGTTTTTCAGACTTTAACGCTCTTAGAGGAGAAATCTTTGCTTATAAAAATTTCTTTATAATGGCAAGTTTTGAGCTTGAATTTATAGAAAAAAATCCAAGCTGTGAAAAAATTTTTATACAAGATCTAAAAAAAATTAAAGGATTTTTATGAAGAAAATATTTTTAATCTTATGTTTATGCTTTGGCTTTGTTTTTGCCAAGGAGCAAAAATTAGTCGATGTTAAACCTGCTGAAAATTTTTATCCAAAAATAAGCACACAAGAATGTGACTCAAACTGCCTACTAGAACTTTTAGAAGCAAGGCTTTATCTTAGTTTTTTGAGCGAATTTGTTGATCAACATGATCAATTTTTATCAAATATTTATGCCAAACTTTTAAATTCTATTACGGATTTTGACAAAAATTTACAAAAAATCACTTCTGTAAAGCTTGCCATCATCATACCTGAAAAAACTATAAAAAGTTATTCTAATACCATAATCAACTCAAGCATTGCCTATCTTTTAAGCCAAAGGGCCGAAATTAAAGTTAAAGTTTTTTTAACCGGCACAGAAGACAATGATAAAATTCGTTCAACACTCGAGCAAGTTCAAGCTCAAGGCTATCAATACGCTATTGCTGCACTAACACTTAAAGGCGTGAATCAATTAAAAGATTATTCAGGAGATATGAAAATTTTCATCCCTACTCTTCATAAAAATAATGTTTCTTTTTCAAATTTAAACAAAAATATAATCTTTGGAAGCATAGATTATGATGCTCAAGTGTTAGCACTTTTAAACAAGGCAAATTCCGATATAGCAGCCTTTAGCGATGGATCTATGCTTTCGAGTAATTTAAATTCTCGCGTACTTGAACAAAATGCAAATACAAGATTTTATCGTGTTGAGGGAGAAAAACTTGATTTTTATAGACTCTTACGCTCGCAAGGCAGTTTAAATAATGCTTCAATATTTCTCAACACTCCTTTAATCAAAACAGCACTTATAAGCTCTCAATTACGCGTATATAACATCCAACCTTTTGTGCTCTTATCAACTCAAATCAATTATAATTCTACATTTCTAAGTCTTACTCAAGAAGGGGACCGTAAAAATTTTATTCTTGCAAATTCTATTGATAATCACGATGATAATCTATCATATCTAAACGAAATTTTTAATCAAAGCATAGATTACAACTGGATAGCATATGCTACGAGCATAGGAACAGATTATTTTTACACTCAATTTTTAAATACCAAAAGCGATAGCCTTTTTGATGAAAAAATTCAAAATTCTCAAATTTTATATAAAGTTCGCCTCATGAAAGGATCTAAAGCTAGTTTTGAAGAATTAAAATAATTCTTCAAAAAGCTTTTTAATTCCCGCATCTATCTTAGCAGGCTTCTCATTTTGAATATACGCAAGGGTAAGTTCAACCTTAAAAAGCAAAATCTCATCTCTATAAATCTCTTGCGCAATATCAACTGAAGCATTTTTTATTTTTAAAAGCTTTGTTTTAACCTCTATAATATCACCAAGTTTAGCTGACTTTATAAAAAAACAATTTGCTTTTGTTAATAAAAAATGTCCCTTATTAGCATCAAAAATCGGTGCATTTTTAGCAAAAAAAATTTCACTTCTTGCTCTTTCACAAAATTTTAAATAATTACTATGATACACTACTCCTCCAGCATCTGTATCTTCATAATATATGCGTATTTTCATTTTAGAATCCTTTTGTCAAAAATTCAATCAAAAACTAATGTATCAAAAAATATGTTAAATTTTTCTAATTTTAAACATATCTAAATGAAATTTTATCCATATTTAAAAAGTAATCAAGCTTTACATTATTATAAAAATTAAAATTAAAATGCAGTTTTACTTTTTAAGATATCTTGAAGCTGCCATACAAAACAATATTAAAGAAGATAAGATTCTTTTTGAGAATCTTACCCTAAAAGCATTGGAAAAGTATATTAAAGATTTTGAGTGATTTTTTAATCTTTAATGCCATTTTCTTCACCAAATTTTAGTATCTTAGCTCTAAGCTCCTTTGGGAAATTATATCTATAAATAGCAGGGATTCTTGGATCAAGGAGTTTGTCTAAATATCCTCTTTTATAAATCCATTCCAATCTTTCAGGCGTAAAATAATAAGGGGCATTAGGATAGCCTTGAGGAGGAGTGAGGGCTGCGAGTTTGGCACTTAATATTAGGGTATCCATAGTCAGTTTAGCAGATCTTTCATCTCTTTCGTTTCTAATATCTACATCAAAATTAGTTTTCATCCCATTTCTATATCCATCCATAGCATCATCAAATTCATTTCTACTTTCAGGAGTAGAATCCACATCTCTTGGATCTTTTAATTTACCTTTTTCAATATCATTATATAAAGCCCAAATGATTCTGCCTTCTTCATCATAGGCAAAATCATATTTATTTAAATCAATCACCCAATCTGCTCCCATAATCTCATCTATAAAAGGTAGCATACCAAATTCATTAGGCTGTATAGTTTTAGCTAATTCTTTTACCAATTTAGCCCTTAAAGGATTTTTTTTTATGTATCCCTGCCATACCTATACCTATTTCTAAAAGATTATCAGCATAATTATAAATTCCTCTTTTTATACCTAATTCTTCATATCCTCCACCTGTGAGTTGAATATATAAAATAAAACATTGTATCATTCTGGCATTAAAGCCATGATTTTTAGAACGCACAAAATATTCAGGTTTTCCTAGTATTCCTGCTGCTATACCCCATTCTTGTCTAAAAAGAGAAGATTTTAAGGTTTCTTTATTATTGTTAACTTCATCATAAATATAGGCGTATTCTTCATTGATTAAATATCCTTTTTCATCTACATTAGCATAAGCATCATAGGGTATATCTATAACTGTACTTCTTATACCACTTCTTATAATTAGATATTTATATCTTTCTCTTTTAGTTTTTAAAGATTTATAATAAGCTTTTTCTGCTTTAGTCCAAGGAGCTATGCTTCCTTTGATAGGATCTTTTAAATATATGCTTTGCCATTCTGTAAATTCAAGTAAAGTAGAAGCTTTACCTGTATAAAAGTTAGGATCTAGATACTTGGGTTGATAGTCTTTGTAGGGGGAGTTTTTCATAATATAATAAGATTTAAAAACCGCTTTGGAATATTCTTCGGTATAATTGCCTGTGGGTTTAATATTTTCTTTAAATAGTATTTTATTGGTATCTTTTTCCACATCTAATGTTAATCCATCGGGTGTATAAATCTCATAAGTTTCGCTCATTATTTATCCTTCGTAAAATCCAATGTAAAATCCAAATAAACTCATCTATTAATTTTTCCTATCCATCTTATAATATTACCCTTATCATCAATCTCTACTTCTAAATCTTTGTATTTGTTGTAAAATTTAGGAGCTAAAATTTCATTAAAGTATTTTGTGCCTTTGGGGGTTGTTGCTACCCAGATATTGTATTGTGACCAATATTGTGGTGTATCCCAAGAAACATCATTTAAAATAAGACTATATCCACCCTCGTCTAATGTTTCAGGATCGTCCAAATCTCTAATAAATTTGTCTTGATAAAAGAAATTATCTCTAAAATATATCCAAGCTTGGTATTTATCTTCTTTATAATAAGATAAGTTTGAGGGATAGTCTATTTTATTTCTATCTTCTTCATCGCAATAAGAACCAAAGTCTATATATCCTGCTAAGAATAGTTGTCCTAAGATGTTTATATATTCACTTATATAGGTAGGTTTGGGTGTATTTAAAGAGAAAGGGTTGCTAAGATTGTCAATGTTACAAGTACCCAATAAAATTAAATTATTACATTCCCATCTTGATACGCCCATGCTTTTTCCACAAATAAATAAAATATAATACTCAAATAACTCTAAAATATCCATTTTTGTTATCAGGCAAGAAGATATAATTAAAGAGGGATTATTGTAGGCATTTTCTTTTAATTGTGTTTTCTTCCATAAGCTATAATCTATATCAGGAAAAAATATAGCACATTTTTCTTCTTTATTCCATTTGATATAATTATACTTCATTTTTCACCCCATTTTCTATATGTATTGTTCTAAGATTTCCTCTTGGTTTATTAGAAATTACCTCTATGGTCTCACCTCCACTTTTAGAAGCTTTTTTATATTGTATAATAGTTTGATCATCTAATTTTCTCATTTTTATAGTACCTCCAAGTTTATCTTGATTTATATCTTTTAATATGTCTGCCCCATCTGTAATCTCTTCCCAAATTTCTTTTATTTGTTTATTATCCTTAACCCAGAAAATATTCTTGCTTCTACCAAGTCCTAATTCTTTAGAAGTCTTAAGATTGTATTTATTTTTTAACACCTCTATCACTTCTTGTTTAGTGGCATATTTGGATTTTTTCTTAATAATATTTTTTGCATTTTTAGGATTTTTCACTGCACCAAGCATTGCTAAGGCATCACCGATAATGCTGACATTTTCAAGTGAATTTGAAATATCTTCCACTATACCTTCTAATGGGGTAAATAAAGGCTTTATAGCTCCGCTTGATGATTTTTCCCATTCTTTAAATTCATCAAATATTATCTCAATAAACTCTCCACTACCATCTTGTGTTTGTATTCTTATAACATTATCAGGGATGATTTCTTGAGTATTGTTATAGTTTTCATTGGTGTGAGCTTGTGTGGTATTTGTATCATCTTTTATATTATCACTTATAAGCATATCTTTATCATTTGCGTTAAAATAATCCTTAGTATAAACATTAAAGCGACACACATTTTCATTATCAAGCCACTCATCTAAACCTTTTGCAATTTCAAAACCAATCTTTTGCATTTTAGCAGGAGCTAAAAAACTCTATGATGGATGATGTTTTCATTTTCTCTATAATCTTTATCATATTCATGTAGCTGTGTAAAATACCCTACTCCTAGATCTTTGTTTTTAAATTCTTTATAAGCACTTTTATAAACTTTGGCAATGTTTTTGGGGATAACAAAGATTAATTTTAACAAATGCATACCAAGTCTAATCTCACACTCTTTAAATTCATAATCTTTACTAAAGTCTTGTTTAAGAGTATTTAGTACATTAATATCATTTAGATTGAATAAATCATTTTTAGATAATTCTAATTTATCTAAACCTTGTTCGTTTTGATATAGGGTATCGTTTAGATATAAATTAGTGAAAAGATTGTCTTTTTGATATTTGTGCTCTTTATAATACATTCTTAATCTAGCTTCTTTTAACTCTATTTGATTTTTGCTTTGTTCTCCTAAGCCCTCCTCAGGATCAAAGCTGTGATCAAATTTAAACTTAGTAGGGGTAAAGCTTACTTTTAAAGCAAAGCCTTTATCTGTTTTACAAGCTGAGATGAGTTCTTGTAATATAGCGTATTCTCCATTTACTTTCTTTTGAGATAAGGAGCCTTTAATATCCACTACCTTAGTACAAGGATAACTTACATTAGCTATAGTGTGAGGACAAGCTACTATACTAGAGTTTAATAAATCACTTTCTAGCATTATAGGGATACCATCACTTTTAAAGGATTTTCCTTTGTTTGATTTAAGTATGACTTTGCCTCCATGGATACATTCTAGGTTTTGATTTTCTAAAAGAGCGTGAAGTTTGGCTATGCTTTGTTTTTTATCTACTTGTGTGGTTTTTTGTTCTTTTAGAGTGTTTGAAATTAAATCTTTGTATTCTAAGCTTTGTTTGCTTAAGCATTCTAATTTGATATTTAAAGAATTTTCTACAATAGAATAATTAAGCAAGCAAAGTTCATCATTTTTATAAAAGATACTAAGTCTTCCTAAACCACTGCCTTCATCTTTAGGAGAAAAATAATAACCGGGTATATCTTGTTTTATAAGATTATCTTGATCTAATTCTCCAAAGTAAAAAGGATTATTAGGAAGTTCGGTGGAGCCTGTAAGGAGGGTGGAGTTTAGGAAGATATAAGCTTGATAGCTTTGGAGTTCTTCAAAAGTAAAATCTGTCGTTGCTTCTAATTTATAAAGTTCTTCATAAATGCTTTGACAATCAATGATGCTTTTATTTTCACAAAATAAATAAATACTTTTTTATCTTTATGAATAGAATATAAAAAGTCTCTACCTATCATAATTTTCCTAAATAATACCTATTTTGGCTTTTCCACTAAAATATAAAGCTTGCGATATTTTACAAACTCCACCTAAATACCGCTCATCCCAAATTTGATCTTTTAGCCTATAAACTTTTGAATTATATCCATATATTTTTGTTATATTGTTAATATTTTCAAGACATTTCATATCTTTATAAACTGCAATGAAAATTCTAAATTCCCCAATGGCAATTTTATGGGCTAAATTTTCTTGATTGTTAATAAAGGAACAATCTTTTCTGTATTTATTAAAATCATTTTTATCAAGAATTAAAATATATTTTTCTTTTTCTTACACCTTTAAAATAAAATCTATAATTTCTGTTTAACTAATAATAGGAACTTTATAACTTGTATAATAACTATCTCCAAGCTCTTCTAAAATACCATTGGTTTCTTGCATTATAGTGACTATTAATGAAAGAGAATACTCAAAGTGGTTAATCTTTTCTGGATGGTTTTTATTGAACCCAAAAGAGCTATTTTTATTAGTAGCATTATTTTTTAACACAAAAGTTTCTGTATAAATTTAATATTTTTCATAAAATGATTAAGATACTCTATACACTCACTAAGGCTTTTATCTTTAACTTTGTTATAGTTAGCATCTAATTCTAAAAGATAAGAATAAAAATAGAGAGTATTAACAAGAGGTTTTATGGAGCGATCGTTTTTTCCTGTATATATACCTAAGGCATTATAATTAAGCCTATGCTTCCAAGAAAGACTAAAAACCTTGAAACGCTTTTTGTAGATTTAAAGATGATTTTATAAATAAATTTTAATATAAGATAAGAAAGAATAGTAGAAATTATAATAAGAAGTAATATGTATGTCATGGGTTATCTCCTTAGACTCTCTATTTTATTAAAATTAAGATATAGTTTATAAGTTATATTCAGCAGTATAACTTTTTCTTTATCATTAAAATAATAGAGCTTGTTTTTTCATATATTTTTATCCTTTATAGTTTATATTTTTAGTCTTTGATTTGAGAGATAAGTTCTTTAGGATTCATCAGTAACTTTGTCCTGTATATTTTTCATCACTTTTTATAAATTTACCATTGGTAAAATAATGAAAAGATCCTCCGCCTGCACTTTTACG